>CAZDNY010000216.1:0-6098 GCA_964506885.1 uncultured Hyphomicrobiaceae bacterium
GGCATCACCGAAAAGATCTGCGAAGAACTCGTCGATGCGGGCGCCGATGCCATCACGCTCGGCAACCATGCCTTCGACCAGAAGGATACGCTGGTTTTCATCGGCCGGCAGGACCGGCTGATCCGTCCGCTCAACTTCCCCAAGGGCACGCCGGGGCGCGGGGCAGCGCTGCTGCGGGCGCGCAACGGTGCGGAGGTGCTTGTCATCAATGCGATGGGGCGCGTGTTCATGGCGGACCTGGATTGCCCGTTCCGCGCGATCGACAACGAACTGACGGTGTGCGGGCTGAAGCAGGGCGCGGATGCCATCTTTATCGATTTCCATGCCGAGGCGACGAGCGAGAAGCAGGCGCTAGGGCATTTCGTCGATGGGCGCGTGTCGGTGATCGCGGGCACCCACACGCACACGCCGACGGCAGACGAGCGCATCCTGTCGGGCGGGTCGGCGTACATGAGCGATGTCGGCATGTGCGGCAACTACAACTCGGTGCTGGGCATGGAGTGCGACGAACCGATCAACCGTTTCGTCACCAAGATTCCGCGCGGCCGTTTCGAACCGGCTGCGGGTCGCGCGACGGTGGCGGGGCTGGCGGTGGAGATCGACGATGCGACCGGTCTGGCGGTGCGCCTGAAGGCGGTGCGGCTGGGTGGTGTGCTGAGCCAGAGTGAACCCGATTTCTGGGCAGCTTGAGTGGCAATGTGGCGATGGACGGGGCCCGGCGGGCCTTGACCCGGCACCCGCGTTTCAGGCTATAGAACGGGCTTTCCATGCGGTTCGCGGGCCCAGTGCGCCCCAGACGATCGACAGGACGAGGATCATGGCCGGGCATTCAGCATTCAAGAACATCATGCACAAGAAGGGCCGCGCGGATGCGGCCCGGGCGAAGATGTTCGCCAAGCTGGGGCGCGAAATCACGGTGGCGGCCAGGATGGGCATGCCGGACCCGGCCATGAACCCGCGTCTGCGGTTGGCAGTGCAGGCGGCGCGCGCTGAAAACATGCCCAAGGACAACATCGAACGGGCGATCAAGAAGGCGTCGGGCGGCGACACGGAGGCTTACGAAGAGGTGCGCTACGAGGGCTATGCGCCGGGTGGCATTGCGGTCATCGTCGAGGCGCTGACCGACAACCGGAACCGGACTGGCGGAGCGGTGCGGGCGGCCTTTACCAAGTTCGGCGGCAATCTGGGGGCGACCGGTTCGGTGGCGCACATGTTCAATCATGTCGGCGAGATCACCTACCCGGGTGACGCCGGCTCGGCCGACAAAGTCCTGGAAGCGGCGATCGAAGCGGGGGCTGAGGACGTCTTGTCCGACGAGAACGGCCATCTGATCACCTGTGGCTTCGACAGCCTGGGGACAGTGGCGGGGGCCCTTGAGGAAACACTGGGCGAGGCGGAAAGCGTCAAGGCGGTGTGGAAGCCCAGCCTGACGAGCCCGGTCGATGAGGACCAGGCGCGCACGATCATGAAGATGATCGCCATGCTCGAAGACGACGACGACGTGCAGAACGTGTTCGCGAACTTCGATATCTCCGAAGACGTGCTGGCCAAGCTGACGGCGGCGTGAGGCGTGCCGTCGGGCGGCCATTCGGGGTTCGCATCGCCGCGGCGATGATCATGATTAAGAATGTCTGATCTGGACTGGGCAGGCGTTAACCGCTTTGCGGGCACGGGCGGTTTGCGAACCACGCGCGATGCGGTCACCGGTTAAAAGCGTATTCTGCAAAGAATACGGATCTCCGGGCACGGGCGATCATTCTCAACATCATGTTTTGTATGTGTTTTTTATTTGACCGCTGGACTTCGAGCGGTCTCGTGAGTGTTGGTACAGGGGCCGCGATCGTCAGAGTGCGGTCGCGGATGTTCCGAAGACGATCAGGGCTTAAGGCGAGCCGACAATTTGAAGGGTTGCTTGAACGAAAAATATGGGGGGTTCGCCCTAAAGTCATTTGCATGGTGACGTACCAAACACGCTTCGGCTTGGAGGGAAAATGAAACCCGGTTCGAACGATTTTCAGGACTATGCGCGCAATGTCGGCCGCTTGTCGTGGACGTCTGAAAGCGAGGCGGAGGAGATGGCGCGATCGCTGCTCATACTGGAGCGGCAGCGGCGGATCTACGATCGGCTGGCGGAGTTCGAGCGGGAGCTGGAAGAGCGGGCCGCGCGCGTGATGGGACAGCCAACGGGTTGACGATTGGGAATTGTGGTGCGGCGCTGCTTGCGCTGCTGCTACGTACTTCGACGCACTGTTTTCGACTGGCGGGCTTCGGCCCGCTTTTTTTTTGGCTTTCATGTGCGCGGCAGCGGTTTTCATGCCCGCGTGCGCTCTGTCGTAGCGTGAACCTTCCCGCCGGAACGTACGACCAAGTTGCTGAGGCCCCTGCAACCTGGAGACGTGTCGTGCGCCCCATCCTTTTCGAGCTTTGGTTGATGACCGCCGATCCCGGCTTCCAGATGCAGGCAATCGAGCTGGCAAGGACGGTTTCCCGTTTGGCGATGGTTCTGCCCGGGATGCCGGACCTTACCCCCGTTTGAGCGCCGAATTGCCTCGACGTGTTGCCGCGCATCCTATCGCGGGCGTGGTATCTGTCGGGCATGCAGAAAGATTCGATTCGCATCATAGGCATCGACCCGGGTTTGCGGCGCACCGGCTGGGGCGTCATCGAGAGCGATGGCGTGCGGCTGACCTACGTCGCAAGCGGGCATGTGACGTCGCGCGCGGACGAGACACTGGCCTACCGGCTGCGTGAATTGTTCGAGGGGATCTCGGGCGTGATCAGCGCCTGGCAGCCGCGCGAAGCGGCTGTGGAAGAAACGTTCGTCAATGAGAATGCCAAGGCGACCCTGAAGCTGGGTCAGGCGCGCGGCATGGCGCTCCTTGCGCCGGCAATGCGAGGTCTCAAGGTGGCGGAATATCCGCCCAACCTCGTCAAGAAGACGGTGGTGGGCGCAGGGCATGCCGACAAGCGGCAGATCCAGGCGATGATCGGTTTCCTTCTGCCCAAGGCGAAGGTCGAGAGCGCGGACGAGGCGGACGCGCTGGCGATCGCGATCTGTCACGCGAACCATCGCGGGGCGCAGTCGCTCGCGGCCAAGGCGCTGGCGAAGGTACGGTGATGATCGGGAAGCTGCGGGGCAAGGTCGATGCGGTGGGCGAAAGCCACCTGATTCTCGACGTCAACGGGGTTGGCTACGAGGTGCAGGCCTCAGCGCGGACACTGCGAAACCTGAAGCTCGGCGAAGAGGTTTCGCTGACGATCGACACGCATGTGCGCGAGGATGCGATCCGGCTTTACGGCTTCTCCAGTGAAGTGGAGCGCAACTGGTTCCGCACGTTGCAGAACGTGCAGGGGGTCGGCGCCAAGGTGGCACTCGCCGTGCTGGGGGTTTTGTCGACGCAGGACCTTGCCAACGCAGTGGCGCTGGGCAACTGGGCGGCGGTGGAGCAGGCGCCCGGTGTCGGCAAGAAGCTGGCGCAGCGCATTACGGCGGAGTTGAAGGACAAGGCGCCGGCGCTGGCCGTCGCGGGGCTCGGTGCGAAGCCGGCTGCCGGCGAGGTCGCTGGGGCTGCCAAGGCGGCGGCTGCGCCATCGGAAGGAATGGCGGCGGCAGAGGCGATCTCGGCGCTCACCAACCTGGGCTACAACCCGGCGCAGGCCAGCCAAGCGGTGGCGGCGGCGATGCAGGAACTGGGCGCGGAAGCCGACACGGCCAAGCTGATCCGGCGGGGCCTCAAGGAGCTGGCGCGATGAGCGGCGGCAGCACGACAGGTGGCGGTGCAAGCGCGGGACAGCGGGCGCTGTTCACGTTCCTAGGGTTTTCGCTGGTGGGATCGTTTCTGGCTGGATTCGTGACGTTTGCGGCGCTGATCCTGGCGGGTCCGCTGGGGCTTGGCGCGCTCATTCCTGAAGGCACGCCCAATGCGGGGCAGGCGGCAATGGCCGCGTTCGTGTGGTCGGCCATCCCGGCATCGCTGGCGGGGGTGGCGCTGGCGCTCGTCGCATGGCGGCGGGGCGGGTTCCCCTGGATTGCGGCGGCGGCGGCAGGTGGCATCGCTTTTATGCTGGCGGCGATTGTGATGCCGCTGCCGGCGGGGCTGGCTCTGACGCCGCTGACGGCGGTGGCGGCGTTCATCGCGATGGCGGTGCGCACGGCTCTGGTCGGCGGCGGGATCATTGCGGAGGAGTAGCAGGTCATGTCCATCGCGCGGGCATCATTTGCGAACGGGCTGCGCGTTGGAATTTTCATCGCGCTCATCGGTCCGCTGATCGGGGCGGTGGTGTTCCTGATTGGACTGGGGTCACTCAACGGCTTCGGGTTTTCCGAAGGGTCCGATGGCAGCAGTGCATTGGGTAATGCTCTGCAACTCGGCTATTCCGTGCTGGTGTTCGGGTTAATCTTCGGGATCGTTCCGGCCGCGTTGTCCGGCCTGGTCGTGGGCATCATCACGGCGCGGCGCGGCGGGTTCTCGATCCCCATGGCGATCGGAGTATCGCTCGCCGGCGCGCTGGCACTGCCGCTGGTTTCGTTTTTTGCCTCGCGTGGCGAGCCCGGGGCCAGTGACCCCGGTTTTTTCGGAAGCCTGTCGATCCTTTACGGGATCATTGCGCTGATCGGCGTCGTTGCGGCGCTCGTCTGCCGTTGGGCGCTGGTGCGGCTCGGCTGGATCGTGACAACTGCGGCCTGATGTCGGGCTTGCGCTCAGGTTCGCGCGAAAACGGCGAAATACCGACATGCCGAGGCGTGCGCCATACAACTTCTGCAAAATCTGATTTTCCCCTTTGCGGCTTGGTCAAACCTGACGCTCTCGGCATTCTCCGTGGCGTGAATTTCGCAAAGGGCGGACGGCATTCATGAGCCGCCCGGAAATGGGCTTTCACCTCATTTCTGAAGGATCGATTTGATGCGTAGGTTGCTCAGAGCCGTCATCGCGGCCACTGTTCTCGCTTCTGCCACCGCCCCCGCGCTCGCTGCCAGCCCCAATGGAACCTGGGTGCGCCCGTCGACCGGCACGAAGGTCGCTTCCTACGACTGTGCGGGCAAGCTGTGCGACAAGATCGTCGGCGTGAAGGACCCTGCCAAGAAGGGCACAATCGGCAAGGTCATCATGGCCGGGGCGAACAAGGTCGGCCTGAACACGTGGCAAGGCGCTCTGCTCAATACCGACAACGGCAATACATATGCGGGCTACGTCACGCTTTCGGGCGGCGGGCTGAAGTTGGAAGGCTGCGCGCTGGGCGGTCTCGTCTGCCAGGGCGAGACGTGACAGCGGGTCGACTGATGCGCGGGGGGCCCCGTGATCCGGGGAGAATTGCGATTTAGGCAAGGGAAAGGTGCGCGAGCGCCGTTTCCTGAGCGAGAAGGATGCGTCGGGAAACGCGGGCTCGCGCACCGACCAAACGGCATAGGTTCCCGCTGTGGCGGCCCGGCGCGCAGGTCAGTCTGCGCGCGCTGCCCTGGGGAGGGGCCTTTTTCGAAGGGCCCCACGGGAGCGGCGCATCGGGGGGTGTGCCGCTCCCGCACTGGTTGTTTGCGCGAGGCGGGAAGGTGAGGGCAAATCGTGCTAGAAGCGAAACGACTCATCGTGACGCTCATCAATGGCCTAGAACCGCGGCTTCCATGACCGATCCGTCGAACCCCGACGACCGCATCGTCACCTCTGCGAAACGCGAGACGGACGCCTTCGAGGCGCAGATCCGTCCGCAGTCGCTCGACGAGTTCATCGGGCAGGAGCAGGCGCGCGCCAACCTCAAGGTGTTCATCCAGGCGGCGAAGACGCGTGGCGATGCGCTCGACCACGTGCTGTTTGCCGGCCCGCCCGGTCTCGGCAAGACGACGCTCGCGCAGATCATGGCCAAGGAGCTGGGCGTGGGCTTTCGTGCCACGTCAGGTCCGGTGATCTCGAAGGCGGGCGATCTGGCGGCGCTGCTGACCAACCTGGAAGAGCGCGACGTGCTCTTCATCGACGAAATCCACCGGCTCAATCCGGCGGTGGAAGAAATCCTCTATCCGGCGATGGAGGACTTCCAGCTCGATCTCATCATCGGCGAGGGCCCGGCGGCGCGCTCGGTGCGTATCGATCTGGCGAAGTTCACGC
>CAZDNY010000217.1:0-6083 GCA_964506885.1 uncultured Hyphomicrobiaceae bacterium
AATTCGGCGTCGGCGGCAAGCCGGCCGAGCTGGTGCCGGGCGACGAGGTCGAAGTCTACCTGGAGCGCATCGAGAACGCGCTCGGTGAAGCTGTCCTGTCGCGCGAGAAGGCCCGCCGCGAGGAAAGCTGGAACCGGCTCGAGAAGCAGTTCGAGAAGAACGAGAAGGTGACGGGCGTCATCTTCAACAAGGTCAAGGGCGGCTTCACCGTCGATCTCGACGGCGCTGTGGCCTTCCTCCCCGGTTCCCAGGTCGACATCCGCCCGGTGCGCGACATCGGCCCGCTGATGCATCAGCCGCAGCCCTTCCAGATCCTCAAGATGGACCGCCGCCGCGGCAACATCGTCGTCTCCCGCCGCTCCGTGCTGGAAGAGACGCGTGCCGAGCAGCGCGCCGACATCGTCGCCCGTCTCGAAGAGGGTCAGGTCATCGACGGTCTGGTCAAGAACATCACCGATTACGGTGCGTTCATCGACCTGGGCGGCATCGACGGCCTGCTGCACGTCACCGACATGGCCTGGCGCCGCGTCAACCACCCCTCCGAGATCTTGAACGTCGGCGACACGGTCAAGGTGCAGATCATCCGCATCAACCCCGAGACCCAGCGCATCAGCCTCGGCATGAAGCAGCTGCAGTCCGACCCGTGGGAGGGTATCGAGGCCAAGTACCCGGTCGGCATGAAGGTCACCGGCAACGTCACGAACATCGCTGACTACGGCGCGTTCGTGGAGCTGGAGCCTGGTGTCGAAGGCCTGATCCACGTCTCCGAGATGAGCTGGACCAAAAAGAACATCCACCCTGGCAAGATCGTTTCCACGAGCCAGCAGGTGGAAGTCCAGGTTCTCGAAGTCGATCCGCAGAAGCGCCGTATCTCGCTGGGCTTGAAGCAGACCCAGGACAACCCGTGGGATGCCTTCCTCGCCGCCCACCCGAAGGGCTCCGAGGTCGAAGGCCCGATCCGCAACATCACCGAGTTCGGCCTGTTCATCGGCCTGGATGGCGGTGTCGATGGCATGGTCCACCTGTCCGACCTCGACTGGAACCGCGCCGGCGACGAGGCCATCAAGGACTACAAGAAGGGCGACAACGTCCGCGCCGTCGTTCTCGACGTCGACAGCACCAAGGAGCGCATCTCGCTGGGCATCAAGCAGCTCGGCGGCGATCCGATCGATGCCATCGGCAAGTTCAAGAAGGGCGACACCGTCACCTGCACCGTCGTCCAGGTTCAGGACAACGGCATCGAGGTGAAACTCGCCGACAGCGAGATCACCACCTTCATCAAGCGTTCGGACCTCTCGCGCGAGCGTGGCGAGCAGCGCCCTGAGCGCTTCAACGTCGGCGACAAGGTCGACGCCGCGATCACCACGATCGACAAGGCAGCACGCCGCGTCGGCGTCTCCATCAAGGCCCTCGAAATCGCCGAGGAGAAGCAGGCCGTCGCGCAGTTCGGCTCGTCCGACAGCGGTGCCTCGCTCGGCGACATCTTCAAGGCCGCCATCAAGAAGCGCGAAGACAACACCGACGAAGACGACGAGAGCTGAGGGCGTTAACCACGCGGTCGTGGCCGCGTGTCACGACCCTCGCGACTTCAAGCACGATCTTAAAGGTGCGCGGCAAGCAATTGCTGCGCACCTTGTTTTTTTATGCACGCCATGGCGCGCGCCGGAACGGCGAACAGGCTGCGCGTTGAATGCGGCCTGAAGCTTGCTTAGGCTTACGGAAAGATAAGAAGAATTAACGATTTCCGTCCCCCGGGCCGCGAAACAGGAGTTGGCAGCAGCCATGATGCTCGAAACTGAAACCGTTCTCGACCGCCGCAGATTGCGCCGGCATGTCTCATTCTGGCGCATGGCCGCCGTTGTCGCCGCGCTGCTGGCGCTCGGCGCCCTCATCTTGTCGAGCGACACGATCAAATCATTGACGGAGAAAGACTACGTCGCCCGCGTCTCCATCACCGGTACCATCTCGGAGGATCGCAAGCAGCTCGAGATGCTCGACAAGATCGCCGAGGACGACAAGGCGAAGGCGCTCATCGTCTTCGTCAACAGCCCTGGCGGAACGTCGACCGGCGGCGAGGCGCTCTATCAGGCACTGCGCAAGGTTGCCGACAAGAAGCCGGTGGTGGCGCAGTTCGGAACGGTCGCTGCATCGGCCGGCTACATCGTCGGCTTGGCCACCGATCACATCGTCGCCCGCGGCAACTCGATTACCGGGTCGGTGGGCGTCATCGCCCAGTGGCCCGAGTTCGCCGACGTCCTCGAAAAGGTCGGCGTGAAGGTCAACGAGGTGCGCTCCGGCGAACTCAAGGCGCTGCCCTCGCCGTTCCATCCGGTCGAAGAAAAGGGTCGCGCGGTGACCCAGGACATGGTCGACGACAGCTTCAAATGGTTCCTGGGCCTGGTCAAAGACCGTCGTGGCATCGACACCGCCACGGTTCCCGGCCTCGAGAAGGGCCGCATTTTCACCGGCCGCCAGGCGCTCACCCACAAGCTCGTCGACGCCATCGGCGGCACCGACGAGGTGCGCCAGTGGCTCGAGGAAAAACATAAGATAGACAAAGAGTTAAAGGTCGTCGACAAGAAGCCGGAGTCGGATTCCAAGCTCAGCCTTTTCGGCGCCTCTCGCTCCTCCATCCGCGAAGTTGCAGCCGAGATCGTGACGGGTGCCGCCGATGCCCTGAGCGGCGGAGAGGCCAGCCGCGTGTTGCGTCTTGACGGCCTCGTTTCTGTTTGGCACCCTTCAGAAAATTGAGAAATAACAATTACTTTTTCGGGGAGGAGCCGAAGTGATCAAGTCAGAACTGATCCAGAAGATTGCTGCGGCGAACCCGCACCTGTACCACCGCGACGTGGAGCGCATCGTCAATGTGATCTTTGATGAGATCGTAGACGCGCTCGCGCGGGGTGATCGCGTCGAACTCAGAGGCTTCGGCGCCTTTACGGTCAAGCATCGCCCGGCCCGTGAAGGCCGCAACCCGCGCACCGGCGAACCGGTGCCGGTGGAGGAGAAGTTCGTACCCTTCTTCAAGACCGGCAAGGACTTGCGCGACAGGCTGAACGGCGACGACACGCCTGCGCAGACCTGAAGCGGTCACCGCACCGGCAACCGCACAGGCAAGCAGATCACAGCGGCGACGTGTTCGGATGAAAACGTGGATGCACCCATAGCGGCGATGCGCTAAACCCGAACCCATGAACCGTCACCGGCGCGCAGAGCCCCGACGTGAAGACATAGAACGAAGGCGAATATCCGTGCTCAAGCGTATCACCCTTCTCCTGATCTCCTTCCCCGTGGCGCTCTTACTCATCACGCTCGCCATCGCCAATCGTCACGACGTGCGCATGGTGCTCGATCCCTTCCGCCCCGAAGCACCCGTGATCTCTCTGGAGCTGCCGTTCTTCTACTATCTGTTCGGCGCGCTGCTGCTAGGCGTCGTCGCCGGCGGCACTGCCGTCTGGCTGAACCAGAGCCATTGGCGTTCAACCGCACGCCACCGCACGCAGGAAGCCCGTCGCTGGCACGCAGAAGCCGATCGCCTCACCCGCGAGCGCGACGATGAGGTCAGCCGCTCCAAGCAACTTGCGATCGCCGGCGAGTGATCAGCGCAAACCGCTGACGAGGCGTGACACGCCGTGGGGGGCCCCAATGAGCGCCGCAGCCGCACGCCCCGCCTGGATGTCCCATGCCGTTTGAACAGGCCTTCACTTCGTTCGTCTCCGTTCTCGACGCCATCGCCGTCGGTGTCTTCGCGATCACCGGCGCGCTGGTCGCTTCCCGCAAGGAGATGGACATCTTCGGCTTTGCGCTGCTCGGCACAGTAACCGGCGTCGGCGGCGGCACCGTCCGCGATGTGCTGCTCGGCAACCTGCCGGTGTTCTGGGTGAAGAGCCCCACCTATGCCGCTATAGCACTGACCGTCTCGGCCATTGTCTACTTCACCGCCCACATCCCTGAATCGCGCTACCGCCTCATCCTGTGGCTCGACGCCGTCGGACTGTCGCTCGTCTGCGTCATCGGCGCCGACCGCGGCCTGGCCGCCAACGCCGGTCCCTTCATCGCCGTCGTCATGGGCGTCATCACCGCCGTCTTCGGCGGCATCATCCGCGACGTGCTGGGCGGCGAGAGCCCGGTCATCCTGCGCCGCGAGATCTACGTCATTCCAGCGCTCATCGGCGCCATCGCCTTCGTCGCCATGACCAGCATCGGCGCCGCTTACCCGCTCGCCGCCGTCGTCGGCTTCGCGCTATGCTTTACGGTGCGCGGTCTCGCCCTCTATTACGGCTGGTCGCTTCCGCCCTATAAAGCAAGACCGGGCCGCGCCCCCGCCGAAGTGGCCCCGCAACCCACAGAGCCCGACGAGGCCAGCGAAAGGACGTCATGACCGACGCCAAGATCTGCGGCATCAAGACCAGCGAGGCGCTCGAAGCGGCCCTCGTCGGCGGCGCACGCTGGGTCGGCTTCGTCCTGCATGAAAAAAGCCCGCGCAACATGCCGCTGGAGACCGCCGCCGCCTTGGCCGACCAGGCTCGCGGCCGCGCCGCCATCGTCGTGCTGCTGGTCGATCCCGGTGACGATCGCATTGCCGACGTTGTGCGCGCGGTCGGCCCGCATTTCATTCAGCTCCACGGGCAGGAGAGCATCGAGCGCGTCCAGGCCATTCGCGCAACCTTCGGCACACGCATCATCAAGGCTGTCGGTGTGCACGACGAGGCCGACGTCAAGGCCGCACTCGCCTATTACAAGCCGGGCGCCATCGCCGATCTCATCCTGTTCGACGCCAAGCCGCCCCCCGGCGCGGAGCGCACCGGCGGCCACGGCACACCGTTCGACTGGCAGATCCTCTCCGCCGTGCCCGTCGGCATGCCCTATCTGCTGGCAGGCGGCCTTAACCCGGACAACGTGCGCGAGGCGATCCGCGCCACCGGAGCCCCCGCGGTCGACGTGTCATCCGGTGTCGAGACCGGCCCGGGACAAAAATCGCCCGAACTGATCCGCGGCTTTCTTCGCGCGGTAAAGACCGCTATGGAGACGCTATAGCGGCGCGAGGACAGATTGCGCGCCCCCACCTCGCGGCCCAAGGCCGCGCGTTCGCATTCAAAGGCAAGACCATGACGACGCACTCCGCAGACGCCAAGCTCAACAGCTACCGTTCCGGCCCCGACGAGCGCGGTCACTTCGGCCTGTTCGGCGGCCGCTTCGTCGCCGAAACGCTGATGCCGCTGATCCTCGATCTGGAACAGGCCTACAACGACGCCAAGGCTGACCCCGCGTTTCATGCTGAACTGGAAAACCTCAACACGCATTACGCCGGCCGCCCCAGCCCGCTCTACTTCGCCGAACGCCTGACGGAACATTTCCGCGCCCAGAGCACGACCGGCGGCGGCGCCAAGGTCTACTTCAAGCGCGACGAGCTGAACCACACCGGCTCCCACAAGATCAACAACTGCCTGGGCCAGATCCTGCTCGCGCGCCGCATGGGCAAGACGCGCATCATCGCCGAGACCGGCGCCGGACAGCACGGCGTTGCCGTCGCTACCGTATGCGCTAGATTCGGCCTGCCTTGCGAGATCTACATGGGCGCCACCGACGTCAAGCGCCAGTCCCCCAACGTCGCGCGCATGTACATGCTCGGCGCCAAGGTCAACCCGGTGACATCCGGTGCCGGCACGCTGAAGGACGCCATGAACGAGGCGCTGCGCGACTGGGTTACGAACGTCGAGAACACCTATTACATCATCGGCACCGCCGCCGGCCCGCACCCCTATCCAGAGCTGGTGCGCGACTTCCAGTCGGTGATCGGCAAGGAACTGCGCGAGCAGATGATGGCCGCCGAAGGCCGCCTGCCCGACACCCTCGTCGCCTGCATCGGCGGCGGCTCCAACGCCATTGGCCTGTTCCACCCCTTCCTAGACGACGAGAGCGTCAAGATCTTCGGCGTCGAAGCCGGCGGTCATGGCCTCGACGTACCCAACGGCCACGCGGCGTCGATGAACGGCGGCTCGCCCGGCGTCCTGCACGGCAACCGGACCTACCTTTTGCAGGACGACGACGGCCAGATCCTCGAAGGCCATTCGATCTCTGCG
>CAZDNY010000218.1:0-6057 GCA_964506885.1 uncultured Hyphomicrobiaceae bacterium
CCAGCGTGAACGTGCGGCCGGCGCTGTCGAGCCATGTGAGCCCGTCGCTCTTGGCGAACACACGCACATCGGAGACGCCGCCGTCCTTGGCGCGGAACAGGATGACGCCCTTGCCGCGCGTCATCTCGTTCAACTCCGACAGGCGGAAGATCAGCATCTTGCGGTTCTCGCCGATGACCGCGACGTGATCCCCATCGACCGGGATGGCAAGGCGCGCCTCGTCGGGCTCGGAGACGTTCAAGACCTGCTTGCCCTTGCGGGTGGCGGCGACGACCTCGTTTTCGGGCACGACAAAGCCATATCCTCCGGTCGAGGCCACGAGCAGCTTGCGGTCGGGCTGGTGCACGAACGCCTCTACGAAATCGTGGTTCTGCTCAATGTCGACCATGATGCGCACGGGCTCGCCGTGTCCACGCCCGCCGGGCAGTGCATTGGCCTCGAGCGTATAGAATTTGCCGTTGGTGGCGAACAGCAGGATCTTGTCGGTGGTGTAGGCTTTCAAGGCGCGCTTCAGCTTGTCGCCCTGCTTGAAGTCGACCTTGGAGAGATCGTCCTGATGCCCCTTCATGGCGCGGATCCAGCCCTTGTCGGACAGGATGACCGTGATCGGCTCCTTCTCGATCAGGGCGGCGTCGAGATCGATATCGAGTTCGGGGGCATCGGCGAACGACGTGCGCCGGCGACCGAGCGCGGTCTTCTTGGAATAGCGCTCACGCGTCGCCTTGATCTCCTCGGCGATCCGGTCCCACTGCAGGTCGTCGGACTTCAACAGCTTCTTGAGATCGCGCAGTTCGCCCGACAGGTTGTCGTGCTCGGCCTTGATCTCCATTTCCTCGAGCTTCGACAAGCTCTTCAAACGCAGGTTCAGGATCGCGTCGGCCTGCACCTCGGTCAGCTTGAACTTGGCGATCAGCTTGGCCTTGGGGTCATCCTCGAAGCGGACGATGCGGATCACCTCGTCGATGTTGAGGTAGGCGATCAGGTAGCCGTCGAGCACTTCCAGGCGGTGCTCGATCTTTTTCAGGCGGAAGTTGGAGCGACGGACCAGCACCTCGATGCGGTGCTCGAGCCACTGCTGGATCACCTCGCGCAGCGACAGCACGTTGGGGATCTGGCCGCCCGAGAGCACGTTCATGTTGAGGCCGAACTTCACTTCCAGCTCGGTCAGACGGAACAGCTGCTCCATGAGAATGACAGGATCGACGGTGCGCGACTTTGGCACCAGAACGAGGCGCATGTCTTCAGCGCTTTCGTCACGAACATCATCGAGCAGTGGCAGCTTTCTCTGCACAATGAGATCTGCGATCGCCGTCTCGAGCTTGTTCTTTTGAACCTGATAGGGGATCTCCGTGACCACGATCTGGTAGCCGCCGCGGCCGGTATCTTCCTTCTCCCACTTGGCGCGGATGCGGAAGGAGCCGCGGCCGGTCCTGTAGGCCTCGACGATCTGCTCGCGGGAATCGACGACGACGCCGCCGGTCGGGAAGTCGGGACCGGGCATGAAGTCGACGAGCTTCTCGACGGTCGCGTTCGGATGCTTGATGAGATGCAGCGCAGCGGCACAGATCTCGTCGGCATTGTGCGGCGGGATGTTCGTCGCCATGCCGACCGCGATGCCCGAAGAGCCATTGGCCAGCAGGTTCGGGAATGCCGCTGGCAGAACCACCGGCTCCTTGTTGGTCTCGTCATAGGTGGGGCGGAAGTCGACGGTGTCCTCGTCGATGCCGTCGAGGAGAGCCTCGGCGACCTCGGTCATGCGGCTTTCCGTGTAGCGCATGGCGGCCGCATTATCGCCGTCGACGCTGCCGAAGTTGCCCTGGCCATCGACCATGGGATAGCGCACCGAGAAGTCCTGGGCGAGGCGGACGAGAGCATCGTAGATCGCCTGGTCGCCATGCGGGTGGTAGTTACCCATCACCTCGCCGACGACTTTGGCGCACTTCTTGTGCGCGGCCTGCGGGTTGAGGCGCAGATCGCGCATCGCATACAGGATGCGCCGGTGCACGGGCTTCAAGCCGTCGCGCACGTCGGGCAGCGCACGCCCCATGATGGTCGACAGCGCATAGGCGAGATAGCGCTCTTCCAGCGCTTCGCGCAGGTTCACGGGCTCGATCGGGCCATCGCCCGGCAGAATCGGTTTGTCGCTCATGGCCATGGGATTAGCCCGGCGGGGGCTTTGGCCTCAAGTGCCACGGCGCCACATTCCACCGCGCCATTGCCGGCAAAGACGCGAAATCCCGGGGTTTTGCCACCCCGGGATCGGTTTTCGATGTGCGAAAGGCCGTCGGCTTCAGGCGCGTGCGTTGCGGCGGCCGAAGCCCCCCTGGCGCTGCACGGCGCCGGTGCGCGGCTGGCGTGCCGTGGCAACGACGGAGGCGGAGCGCGCCATGGCCGGTGCGGCGGGCGACACAGTGCCGGCATCGAAGCTCTTGCCTGCCGCGACATCGTATCCTTCGCCGGCGAGCAAATCGTCGAAATCGGGGCTGAAAACGCCGGTGCCATTAGGCGCAGGACCATACATGTTGCCGCCCGGCGTGCCCCTCAAGAAGCCCAGTTCGACGAGGAACCAGAGCCATACGCCGATCTGGATGATGACGAATACCGGGGACCTCTCGAACGCGAGCAGTGCCTGCAGACCCTGCGTCATGCCCGTCCACATCAGCATCACGGCCGGGACCAGCGTAATCAGCATCCAGACCCACGATTTGTTGCGGTCATGGAGACGTTTGACGGCCACGGCCCAGGTCACCCACGTAACCAGCACCAGAAACGCCAGGATGACGAGGAGCATGACGCCTGCGGCGCCGATGACTTCCTGCGGCGTTGCCGCCGTCTTGATCGACGCCATCGACATGGCGCCGGCGATGCCCAGGCAGATCAGGAGGGCGATTACGGCCACCTGGCCCATCCAGAAATGGAAGCGGGTGGCGCGGCCGGAAAAGCCGAACAGAACATGCGTAATACTCATGATGGTACGATCCCCCAACGCAAACCTATGCTGGGGAGAATACCGGCGACGACTTAATTTGGCGTATGCAGACTATTTTGAAGCTGGAAAGCTTTGTCCGGTTCTGGAACGCTGACTGACTACGGACAGCGACGGACATCGATTTCACCCCAGCGGTGGTCCTCGTGCGAGAATCTGCTCCAGGCGGGCGCGCGGTTCGGGCAGCTTCATCTCGCGCGGGGCGAGCACCCGCTGTTCCAGGAAATGACGCGACAGCTTCAAACCGTCGAGCACGTCGGTACCGGTGACACCGCCGCCTGGACGTCGGCCCTGCAACAGAAAACCGGGCAGCGGCAGCAGGCGGTCGCGATAGGGTTCGCCTGCGGAGGCGGAGACGGCGCGGCCCGACTTGGGCGATACATAAATCAGCGCGTCATTGGAACCGGTCGCGGCGCATTCGGCCAGATCGAGACCGAAGCCCAACTCGGCAAGCAGCGCCAGTTCCCAACGGACCATGAGCGCGGGCCAGACGCTGGGATCATCCAGGAAGCCCAATACAAACAACGTGATCTCGAAAAGATTGGGGTGAGGATCGCGTTCGGGCAGCAGGCGCGCGAGGGCTGCGAGCGAGGTCAGGCCGGTCAAGGCTGCGGGGTCTTCCATCGCCTGGCCGGCATATCCGGTCCGCAACTCCAGCGTCATGTGGCCGAGGTGCTCGGGCAGGCGGCCCTTCCAGCTGGCGTCGACGTGATTGCCGGTCTGCAGGACGGGCCGGTTCTTGCGCGAGCGGCCGCCGTGCACGAGGCCCGTGTGGCGGCCATGGGCGCGCGTGAAGAGTTCGACCACGGCGGCGGTTTCGCCGTGCGGTCTGACCGACAGAATCAATCCCTCGTCACTCCAGTTCATGAAAAGGCGCTTTAACACACGGCGCGCGTGTCCGCATGCCTCGCGCCCGCTTGCCGCAGCACGCGTTCAGATCTCGCGTTCCCCCGCCTCAGGCTTGCGCAGCCCGGGCCTGGGCGCGGGCAGCGGTTTGCCCTTGCGCGGGGGGTGTGCGAAGGGCGGGCGCTGCACGATCCGGCAAGGGGCCGCGAACGCCACGCATATGAAGTTGCCATTGCTCAGGCGTCCGCATTTGTAGCGCTTGTGCATGGCGAGGCGCCAACTCGTATAGGCACGGCCCAGACGTGCGGCCTTGCTGCGCCAGCTTGTGATGGCACCCCGGCGGGCGGCCAGTTCGGTCGGCCCCTGCGCCATCCTGCCGAGGATCGGTTGGCCGCACATGCGCACTGCGGCTTCGGCGGAACCGGTCGATACCACCGACGATGCCAACGGCACGGCGACCAAAATTGCCAACAGACCGGCCCGGCGCATGACCCTGCTCCGCATTGACAGGCGATCACTCTGGCAGATTTACCCGCGCGCGCCTATCGCGGTATCAGCCCTTGGGGAATTCGAGCCCCATCTCGCGATAGCGTTCCGGGTCGTCCTTCCAGGACTCGCGCACCTTGACGAACAAGAACAGATGGGCGTCGCGCTCGATGATGTCCTTGATCTCGGCGCGTGCGGCCTGTGAGATCTGCTTGATGGTGCGGCCGCCCTTGCCCAGCACGATCGACTTCTGGCTGTCGCGTTCCACGAAGATCGTCTGCTCGATGCGCGCCGCGCCGCTTTTCAAGTCCTTCCAGTCGGTGGTCTCGACCGTGATGGCATAGGGCAGTTCATCGTGGAGAAGGCGGTAGATCTTTTCGCGCGTGATTTCGGCCGCCAGCAGGCGCAGCGGGGCGTCGGAAATTTCATCTTCCGGGTAGTGCCAGGGGCCAGGCGGCACATTGGCGGCAAAGTAGGCCTTGAGGTCGTCGACACCCGCGCCATCCTCCGCCGAGATCATGAAGGTCTCGCTAAAGGCAAAGCGCTCGTTGAGGTCGGCAGCGAGCGCCAGCAGCCTGCCCTTGTCGGATACGCGGTCGACCTTGTTGAGAACCAGGATCGCCTTGCGCTGCGTTTGCGCAAGGCGCGCTATGATGCGTTCGACGGCATCGAATATGCCCTTTTGCGCGTCGACCAGAAGCGCCACGATATCGGCATCCCCCGCACCGCCCCAGGCCGCGTCGACCATGGCCCGGTCGAGACGCTTCTTGGGGTCGAAGATTCCGGGCGTGTCGATGAAGACGAGCTGGCTCTTGCCCGCAATGGCGATGCCGCGCACGGGGACGCGCGTCGTCTGGACCTTGTGGCTGACGATGGAGACCTTGGCGCCGACGAGGCGATTGACCAGTGTCGACTTGCCGGCATTGGGCGCGCCGATGATGGCGATGAAGCCACAGCGGCGGCCGGGATCGGACGGATCGGTCATGTGACCGGTCTCGCGGTCGGCATCTCCCTGTCCGGGCGATCGATTGTCGGGCTCGTCACTCACCTTTTTGCTTTCTCCAGACACCCTGCGCTTTCAGCATCGCCGTGGCTGCGGCCTGCTCGGCCTGGCGCTTCGACGTCCCCTCGCCTTCCGCCTGCAGGCCCCCGTCGATGGTGACACGGGCGATGAAGCGCGGGGCGTGGTCGGGACCGGTACGGCTTTCTTCTGTATAGCACGGCAGCGCCAAACCTTGCGCCTGGGCCCATTCCTGAAGTGCTGACTTGGCGTCGGGCGTGCCTTTCGTCGGTCCGCCGTCGAGCCGGTCGCGCCACAGCTCGAGCACGATTGCGCGCGCGGGCTCGAAGCCCGCTTCCAGGTAAATCGCCGCAAGCACCGCTTCCATGCCGTCTGCCAGAATCGTGTCCTTGTTGCGCCCGCCGCTGTCGGCTTCGCTGTCCGACAGGATCAGGCACGGCCCCAGTCCGACGGCGCGGGCGACCGCGGCGCAGGTTTCGCCGCGCACGAGGCGATTGAAGGTGCGGGCGAGCTCTCCTTCGCGCGCCTTGGGGAGCCGGGCGTAAAGCTCGCCGGCGATGGCCAGGCCCAGGACGCGGTCGCCGATGAACTCGAGGCGCTCGTTGTCGGGACGATCGCGTCCGCCGCCGCGGACACTGGCATGGGTCAGCGCACGCTCGAGTAGCGCACGGTGCTGGAAGGTATACCGGAGAGCCGCCTCCAGACGCCTCAGATTGTC
>CAZDNY010000219.1:0-6044 GCA_964506885.1 uncultured Hyphomicrobiaceae bacterium
GGGCGCTCATCCGCGGCTACGAATCGGTGCGTCCGCTCAATGCAGCGGAGAAAGCAGCCCTGCCGATGCTGGCGCGTGGCGCGGCGCTGCGGTTCCTGCTGACGCGCGCCTACGACTGGCTCAACACGCCGGCAGGCGCGATCGTCAAGCCGCACGACCCTTTGGACTACCTGCGACGCCTGCGCTTCCATCGCACCGTCGGCTCGATCGCCGGCTATACGGGTGAGGCGGCATGACAGCAAAGGCGCGTCAGCCGCACGTGGTGATCTATACCGATGGCGCCTGCTCGGGAAATCCGGGACCGGGCGGCTGGGGGGCGATCTTAATGTCGGGGCAACACCGCAAGGAGATCAACGGCGGGGAAGCCAACACCACCAACAACCGCATGGAGCTTTATGCGGCGATTGCCGCGCTCGAGCAGCTCAAGGGCCCGAGCCGCGTCGACCTGCACACCGACAGCGCCTACTTGCGTAACGGAATCACGCAGTGGATCCACGGCTGGAAGCGCAACGGCTGGCGCACCGCCGACCGCAAGCCGGTCAAGAATGCGGAAATGTGGCAGCGCCTGGAGGCGGCGACGCATCGCCACCAGATCACCTGGCACTGGGTGAAGGGGCACGCCGGACACCCCGAAAACGAGCGCGCCGACGAGCTTGCGCGCGAGGGCATGGCGCCGTTCCAGGGCCCATGAGGCCCTGATTTGCCAGGATGCTGGGCGCCCCTGCCCGCGAGTTGCACACACATCAGCCATAGATGAATCCATGAGACCGGCGCAGGCGCAGGCGCGTTTTCTTCGCTCCGACCGGGCGAAAGCGATGCATCACAGCCTCACTGCCCGACTTTGGCCACCAGCCCATTGGAACCTTGCTCACAATTGAATAAATTGTCTCTGTAGGCAGCTGATGTTCAATGCTCGCGTGTGTGTTCTGCCGTGCAACATTCAAATTGCGTGCGGAGACCAGCCGAACATCGAAGCAGGTGCCAGTTCGGTCGGGGATCATTTTTCGCAGCCCACCTGGGAGAATTCGCCGATGCCGCTGCTTACCTTCTTTATTGCTTTTGCCGTCGCTCTGGTCGCCGTCGACAGCCCGGCGAAAGCCGACACGCTGGCCGGCTCATGGTCGGGAAGCGGTTCGGTGCAGTATTCGCAGACGCGCGAGCGCGCTAAATGCCGGGCGAGCTATTCGCGCGTTTCGGGCACGCTCTACCGCATGAACGCATCATGTGCCACAGCTTCCGGCCGTGTCGACCAGACCGCAACGCTCAATCGCGTGGGCGACGGAGAGTATGCGGGCAGCTTCCACAACAGCCAGTTCAATGTGACCGGCTCTATTCGCGTGAAGCTGAGCGGGAATGCGCAGTTCGTGCGCCTGTCGGGCAACGGCGGCGGCAGCGGATCGTTCAAGCTGCGCAAGCGCTGAGAGATCCGTTCGGATTGCGCTCGCGTTGCAATCACAAATGAACGGCCAGGGAGACGCTCCCTGGCCGTTCATTTTTGAAACGTGTTTGTGGAGCGCCGCTCAGATCTTGTCGCCAATCATGGAGCACAGCGTCTGGGCGCTCGACTTGTCGTGGCTGGGCGGCGCCTCGTCGACGTTCAAGACCTTGACCACACCGTCGTCGACCAGCATCGCATAGCGCTTGGAGCGCACGCCCAGGCCATGGTCGGTCAGATCGATTTCCAGCCCAATCGCCTTGGCGAACTTGGCCGAGCCGTCGGCCAGCATCTCCACCTTGCCGGCCGAGCCTGTGTCCTTTGCCCAGAAGTCGAGGACGAAGATGTCGTTGACCGCCGTGCAGGCGACGGTGTCGACGCCCTTACCCTTCAACTCGTCCATGTGCTGCAGGAAACCGGGCAGGTGCTTTTGATGGCAGGTCGGCGTGTAGGCGCCGGGCACGGCAAAAAGCGCGACCTTCTTGCCGGCAAACACATCCGCTGTGGTGACGGGCTTGGGGCCTTCGGGTCCCATCACGGTGAAGGTCGTGTCGGGAAGCTTGTCGCCTACCTTGATCGTCATTCGCGTTTCCTTCTTTGCGAGTCTGGACCGGCGGAGAGCCGGCATAACGGGTCGGGAGCACGTTAAGGTAAAACCCGAGCGCTCGACAAGGGTTTTGCGACAGTCGTGCGGACCGGACCAAGTCGATTCGTAAATGCGAAGCGGGGGATCACTTCAGAACGAATGTCTGCTCGGCACTGGCGACATCCGAGACGATGGTGGCGCGCAGTTCCTTGCCCGCCAGCGCGGCAACATCGGCGCCCTCGGTGAAGTCGATCTCGAACACGAGCGTGTTATCGCCTGCTGCCCCTCTGTTGTGCGGCAGCGGCACGAATTCGCCCGGCGGGCCTTCGACGAAGACGTCGGCGCCGGCGGTGCCGTTGGGGAAGGCCACGTGCATCGTGAGTTTGGGGGTGGCGCCTTCGAGCACGGCCTGTGTCTTCAATATGTGTGGAGTATTTGGAAGGGCGCTACCCTGCTCAAAACGGCCCGGGGGGACTGCTTGTGCGACGGTAGGTACGCGCGCCAGTGCTTGCACCAGCGCTTCCGACAGCGACGGCTTGCCCCCCGCGGGCACCGTCACCTCGTAGCTGGCCTCGCTCGGCACGCAGATGTCGTAGCAGACACCGAACACCAGTTGCAGCTTGAGCGTCACCGCCTCGCCTGCCTTTTCCGGCGTGACGAGGATCGGGAAGACGACGCGCTTCTTGTAGCCAATGGTGTTGCCGGCACGGTCGGTCATGCGCATCGGCGCGGGATAGAGAACGCCGGTCTTGGCGACGTTGGCGGAACCCTCAAACGAGAACTCCGGCGGCACGCCCCCAGCATCACCGGGAAAGCGCCAGTAGGTCTTCCAGCCGTCCGCCAGTTCCATCTCGAGTCCGGCGACGAGCTGCTCGGAGAAGGTGAGCCGTCCGAGCGAGACATCACCGATCCCGGCGATCAGCCTCGTGCGCACGTTGTGGCCCTCGACCCAGTCGGAGGCCACGGGCCCAGCGAATGCGGGGCTCGCGCCGCCCCAAGCGCATGACCAAGCCAGAGCCAACGCGATCGGCACCCAGTGACGTACGAGGCCCGATGCGCGCCGCGGCTCAGATCGAGGACTGGCCTTCGACCGGTCCAGAGCGACGCTCATTCCGGCAAGGTTCGTGAGCTTGTTTTGCATGGTTCCATACTGTGCACGGTGCGGTGGCATGCCAAAGAACGGGATTCCATGCCGCTCGCATCCCTGTGACCGGAACGATCGTCGTGATCGCTTCGTTCGCCTGATGGGCCGAACGGCAAAATCTGGAGGCCATCGGGCACAAATCTATGCTCGAATGGCACGGTGCGCCAAATCAAAGCGCTTCACTACGTCGTCAGTCGATCCGTAAAGGACCGGGCCGCGCGCGGCAATATGCGAAAATCCGGGCATTTGCCTGGATTGTGCCGATCTTGATTGGCATAATTTACCAGCGTGTCCCGCAAGGGAAGGACCTGACCATGTGGCAGCTTCACAGAGTGGGCAGCCAGAGGCTAGTCTTAGACATATGATGACACTCCCGTTCGCTCCCGAAGACTCGGGCGGCACATTTCTGGATGGGCAACTGCTGATTGCCATGCCTCGCATGATGGACCGGCGCTTCCGGCGCTCGGTCATCTATCTGTGCGCGCACTCCGAAGAAGGCGCGATGGGGCTGATCGTCAACCAGCAAGTCGACCATATCGATTTCGGAGATCTGCTGGAGCGGCTGGGCATGGGGGAGAGCGAAGACGGCCGCAACACGACGATCGAGTTGTCCGACGAGGTGGCGAACTTGCCGATCCACAGGGGTGGGCCGGTTGAGACGGGACGCGGCTTCGTGCTGCACAGCGCCGACTACTTCGTCGAGGACGTGACACTGCCGATCCGCGATGGCGTGTGCCTGACGGCGACCCTCGATATCCTGCGCGCGATTGCTGCGGGAAAGGGGCCGGAGCGCACGCTATTGGCACTCGGTTACGCGGGATGGTCGCCGGGACAGCTGGAAAGCGAGATCCAGGCGAACGGCTGGCTGCACTGCCCGGCGGACCTAGACATCATCTTCGATCCTGATCTGGAAGCGAAGTACGACCGTGCCATGGCCAAGATCGGAATCGACCCCTCGCATCTCGTCGCCGACGCGGGACATGCGTGACGGGACCGGTCTGCGGGAGCGACGCGGGCGCGGGCTGCAATCACGCGGCGCCAGCAACCTGATTTGAAATCGCGCAGGTTGATCATGTGCACATTGCGCACGCCAATTGGAGCGCGGTAACGCACCGGCGTGCGTGGCTGTACGAACTCGCGGCTGCTGAGCCAGCCGATGAGCGATCGCCGGTCTAATCCTTCTTGGGCGGCTTGTCGGGTGCGGGCGGAGCCGACGGTGGCGACGGGCCCCCGGCCAGTCGTGCCAGCGATGCGGCGATACCAGGCGGCAGCGTGGAAAAATCGGGATCGCGGGGGCCCGGGTCGACCGGGGCCGGTGCGCCGCGGTGTGTGGCGCCGTGTCCCGCGTTGCCGCCGTTGGCGTGACCGTTTGTGCCGCCGTTGGCACCGGTCTTAGGATTGGCATTGCCCGGCTTTGCCGCCGGGGAGGGTGCTGCCATCGGAGGCGGCGGCGGGGACTGTGGCTTGCCGTTGCCCAGGGGCGGGGGGGCGCCATTGGCTGCTTTCGACGAGGGCGTGCGTGGCGACGTTTTTGCGTTGAGGTCTGCGGGTCCGGGCGGCGGCGGCGGAACCGCTGCCGGACGTGGCTTGGCCTGCGCCTGCACCGATGCCGGCGGCGGCACTGGTGGGCGCGCGGACACTGCTGGTTGATCGGCCGACGGCTTGCCGGCTGGCGGTGGCGGTGGTGGCGGTGCGGCCGTCGCTGGCCGCTCGGAAGGCGGTTGCGTGCGACCGTTGGCAGCCGCGTTCAAAGTGGCGCTCGTGGATGGTGAAACAGCGGTCGGTTGCATCGCGGGCGACTGTGCGGGCGCCTGGGATGCTGTGGGTTGTTCCGGCTGGCTGGGGCGCGCATGGCGCGGTCGCACTGTGCTTTGCGGTAGCACTTGGGCCGGCCCGCGCGCAGGCGATGACCGCGGTGGCTGTGCATCGGACCGCGGCTTCCCACTCGTGCCAGCGGCCGCCGCGCCATTGCTGGCGACCTTGCTGTCGGCCGCGGCCTTGTCTGCTGCCTTTGCCTCTTCGCGCTTCTGCTTCTTGCGGGTCTGACGTTGCTTGGTCTTGAAGAACCCGTGGGTCTGCAGCTTTCGTTCGGACTTGCGGATGATGCGGAGCAGATCGATCACATCGCGGTCCGACATCGGCTCGCCGTAGAAGTAGCCCTGCCCGTACTCGCAGCCGATGGAGCGCAAGAAGACCACGTCCTCTGCCGTCTCGATTCCTTCGGCGACGACCTTCTTGCCCAGTTCATGTGCAAGCGCCACCATTGCGCGCACGATCGTGGCGGCAGTTTCCTCACCGCCACCCGCGGCCTTGATCAGACTGCGGTCCAGCTTGATCGTGTCGCACGGCAGGCGCTGCAGATACGCGAGGGACGAATAACCCGTGCCGAAGTCGTCGAGCGCCAGTTCGGCACCGGAGTCGCGAATCTGGCTGAGAATCTCCACGGCATGTTCGGGATTCTCCATGGCCAGGGATTCCGTGATCTCGAGCCGGAGTGTGCCCTTGGCCAGCATCGCGCGACCGACCAGGGCGCGGACCTCCTGTACCAGTTCGCTGCGCAGTATCTGCCGGCTCGACACGTTTACCGAGACGAAAAGCTGGTCTTCCGGACGCGGCAATTCCTTTTGCCAGACGACCGCATCGTCGGCGGCAATCGTCAGCACCCGCGAACCCAGCCGGACGATCAGGTCGCTTTCCTCGGCGATGGGAATGAATGCGTTGGGCGAGATGAGACCGTGCTTGGGGTGCTCCATGCGCGCGAGGGCCTCGAAGCCCGCCAGCTCCTCGGTCGGCAGGTAGACGATCGGCTGGTAGAAGACCTTGATCTGGTCCTTGTCGATCGCTTTGCGCAGGGCGGCTTCCATCAGGTCGCGATCGTT
>CAZDNY010000220.1:0-6031 GCA_964506885.1 uncultured Hyphomicrobiaceae bacterium
TGAAGGAGCCTTCGCCGTGAGGAGCCGCAACCTCATCGTTGCGCTGGCCGGACTTGTGGGGGCGGCAGGCGTCGCACTTGGCGCCGTGGCCGCGCACCGGGTGCAGGATCCGGGGCTGGCGAGCGCGTCGCAAATGCTGATGCTGCATGCGGCGGCTGTGGTGGGCGTGGCGTCGCATCTGCGATCCGTCCATCAGCGGCCGATGCCATTCTATAACGTGTGGGTTCTGGGTGCCGCCCTGCTGCTGGCGGGGGCGAGCCTGTTCGGCGGTGACATCGCTTTGCGCACGCTGATGGGGGCGCGCCTGTTTCCGATGGCGGCACCGTTGGGGGGCACGACCATGATCGCGGGCTGGCTGGTTGTGACGCTTGCGGCGGTCCTGGGCTTGCGCGGTAGCGGAAAATAGCGCATCAGCCAGCCCGATGAAAACCGACCTGTTCGACTTCGATCTGCCCGAGGACAGAATTGCGTTGCACCCCGTGCGGCCGCGCGATGCGGCGCGGCTGCTGGTCGTGCGTCCGGGGCATGCGCCCCAAGATCGCCACGTGCGCGACCTGGTGGACCTGCTGGCGCCCGGCGATGCGCTGGTTTTCAACGATACGCGTGTCATTCCCGCCCAGCTCACGGGCACACGCACGCGTGACGATACCACGATCGATGTCGATGTTACTTTGATCGAACGGCTCGACGAGAGCCGGTGGAAGGCGTTCGCCAAGCCGGGGAGGCGACTGAAAGTCGGCGATCTCATACGGTTCGGCGACGATGGCAAGGTCTGCTATCAGGGCGTGCTCGATGCCAGCGTCGAGGCGAAGGAGGAGGGCGGTCTGGTGACGCTCGCCTTCAACCTGCATTCGGCGTTTCTCGATTCAGCGATCGCAGAGCGCGGGCGCATGCCGCTGCCACCCTATATCGCGGGCAAGCGCGCTGCCGACGAGGGTGACCTGACGGATTATCAGACCATCTATGCCAACAAGGAGGGCGCGGTCGCAGCGCCCACCGCGGGGCTGCATTTTACGCCGGAGCTTTTTGCTGCGCTGGATGCGCGTGGCGTTTCGCGCCATTTCGTGACGCTGCACGTGGGGGCGGGCACGTTCCTGCCGGTCAAGGTGGAGGACACCGACGATCATGTGATGCACGTCGAGACGGGCGAGGTTTCGCCGGCGACGGCCGCGGCGCTCAATCAGGTGCGCGCCAACGGCGGTCGGATCGTGGCGGTGGGCACGACGTCGCTGCGGCTCCTGGAAAGCGCGGCGGAGGAGAGCGGGCAGATCAAACCGTTTGCGGGGGCTACGGGCATCTTCATCACGCCCGGCTACAGGTTCAAGGCCGTCGACGTGCTGATGACCAACTTCCACCTGCCGCGGTCCACACTGTTCATGCTGGTGTCGGCGTTTTCAGGCCTCGAGACGATGCAGGCGGCCTATGCGCATGCGATTGAACAGCGCTACCGGTTTTATTCCTACGGCGATGCGTCGCTGCTGTTTCGTGACGTTGAGGACCAGGAGAGAACGGTTTGATGGTGTCAGTTTTCGTTGTCGGGTTGAGGCGGGGGGGCGGCGGCCATCGCCTTCACGAGTCTGGCGAAAGCCTCGACATACGGGCCGTCGTGCAGCTCTTCGATCCGCAGTATCTGCTCGCCGTCGACATAAACCACAAGGCGAAAGCGGCCATTGAGCCGCTGATTGGTCGTCTTCTCCCGATAGTAGTAGGCGACCCTGACACGGGCGATGCTGGGCTCACCGGCGGCGATACGGATCTCCTCGGCCACCAAGGCATCGAAATGGAAGGTGTCGAGCAGGAGTTGCAGCCTCGTGCGGACGTTTTCGCGGCCGCGCGCGCTAGCTGCAAAGGGCGCAATCTCAGCATCGACGTTTACGAGAAAGTCGATGTCGGGTGCCATGTACCGCATCGTTTCATCGAGGTTGCGGCTGGCCCAGGCGTCAAGCGTATGTCTTATCAGGCGAAGTGCGTCGGAGGAGGTTTCTGACATTGCCCATTTGCAAAGAAAAATATCAAAAAGAGGAAAAGTCGTGTTGTAGGAAGATCGTGAAAAAGCGTGTTCTCGAATAATGACCATACACATGGTCTAATATCAAGAAGGTCGTGCCAATATTCCGTGGGCACGGGCAAGGCGGAACCGAAAAAACTTGTATAACGCAGCTCACGTGCCTGTCTTCCACTACAGACTGTTGTGCCAGGATGGCCTTGCGCGCCGGGGGGAAATCGCAACGCCCAGAGGCGTGATCCGGACGCCGGCCTTCATGCCCGTGGGCACGGTGGCCACCGTCAAGGCGCTTTACCCCGAACAGGTCAGAGACGCCGGCGCGGATATCATTCTGGCCAACACCTACCACCTGATGTTGCGGCCGGGGGCTGAGCGCATTCACAGGTTGGGCGGGCTGCATTCCTTCATGCGCTGGGACGGCCCGATCCTGACCGACTCGGGCGGGTTCCAGGTGATGAGCCTGTCGCAGATCCGCAAGATCACCGAGGAGGGCGCAGCGTTTCAGAGCCACATCGACGGTTCGCGCCACATGCTGTCGCCGGAGCGCTCGATCGAGATCCAGTGCCTGCTCGGTTCCGACATCCAGATGCAGATGGACGAGTGCATCGAGCTGCCGGCTGACCGGGCCGAAATCGAACGCGCCATGCAGCTTTCTCTGCGCTGGGCGGAGCGCTCGATGCGCGCCTTCGAGGCGCAAAAGGAGAAGGGCATTGCGCGCGATGGCCAGGCGCTGTTCGCCATCGTCCAGGGCGGTACGGATGCGGCGCTGCGCAAGGTTTCGGCCCGCACGCTGAGGGCCATGGATTTTCCCGGCTATGCGGTCGGCGGGCTGGCGGTGGGCGAAGGCCAGGAGGCGATGCTGGCGACGCTGGAGGAGACGCTGCCGGAGTTGCCGGAGGACAAACCGCGCTACCTGATGGGCGTCGGTACGCCGGAGGATCTCATCAAGGCGGTTGCGCGCGGCATCGACATGTTCGACTGCGTGATGCCGACGCGCAATGGGCGCCACGGGCTGGCGTTCACATGGAACGGACGTGTCAACCTTCGTAACGCGAAACACGCAGAAGACCTGTCGCCGCTCGATCCCGAGAGCACATGTCCGGCGGCGCGCGACTATTCGCGTGCCTATCTGCACCATCTGGTGCGCGCGGGTGAGTTCCTGGGATCGATGCTGCTGTCGTGGTCCAATACGGCTTTTTATCAGCAACTCATGGCGGCGATGCGCGATGCGATTGCGCAAGGGCGTTTCGAGAGTTGGGCTGAGGAAACGCTGGAGCGTCTCAGTCGCAAGGACGGGTGAGCGCGACACAGGCGTAGGCCGCCAGCGCAACACTTGCTTAACCACATCGGTGAAATCCATCCGACAACGAACGTGTTGCTAACGTGTTCGGGCGTCTAGTGGCAGGGATGTTTGCGCCGAAGGGGTGAAGCCGTGCCGCATGTCTCTGTGTTGCCGTGGTGCATTGCTGTCTGTCTGGCCGTTGGTGGCGTGAGTGCTGATCGTGTCCGTGCCGAGCCACGGTCTGGGTCTTCTCATCTGCTCGAAAGGGTTGCTGCGCGTCCTGCGATTGCGCAACAGAGCCAGGATTACCAACTGGAGCCCAGCCCGCTTGAACGGCTTATCCCTTATCTGGAACGTGAGGGTGGTGTCGGAATCGAGGCACCAAAGCTCGCGCAACCAGTTTACGACGAGGCCGAGGAGCGCCTGCGCATCGGAGTCGAAGCGACCCATCTGTTCTACTATAATGAAAGCGCGGACGACCTTTCCAAGCTCGACGCCCTGCTGGAACGCTATCGCGATGCACGCGAGACGACGGCGAGTGGAGTCAGCAAGCTGGTCGTGGCCTACAGCCGCTTCAGGCAGCGGGCCGAGGACATCCACCCCGACGAGACGACGCAACGCCGGCAACTCGACAAGATCGACGCATGGCAGGCGGCGCATCCGAATTCCATTTCGCCCAAGATCATTCGGGCCATTGCGCTGCGCGAATATGCGTTCGGCATGCTCAACGAACGGGGACTTGTGCGTCAGGCAAAGAACCTGACCGTGTTTCGCAAGCGCCTCGCCCCGCTGGTGGATTACCTGCAAAGCATCAAGCAGGACGTCGCATCCCGCGATCCCTACTGGCACATCTTGATGATCGAAGCCCGCGCCGCACAACGCGCCAGCTCTGCCGAACTCTTCGCGCTCCTGGACGAGGCCAGCAAGGCCTTTCCCGACGAGGTGCAAATCTACGTCAGCGCGATCGTGAACATGGTGCCGCTCTCCAAGCAGCCGATCGACGATGTCGAAACGATTGCTGTACTGGCGGCCGTGCGCGGCAATGCACAAGGGAAGTCGGCGTTTTATGCGCGCACGTATTGGGCCGCCATCAACATGGTATTCGGTGCTGGTGCGGTTCCGGCTCTCAAAATCGATTGGCAGCGTTTTGCCGAAGGAGCGCGCGAGGTGAGCGCGCGATATCCGGTGCAATGGAATATCCAGCATTTTGCAGCTCTTGCCTGCTTCGGACGGGATGCAGCGGTCACCAGCGAGTTCTTCAAGTCGATCGAGGGCCGGCCGCTGCGCCAGGCGTGGGGCGATATCGCCGTGCATGACCGTTGCCGCGACTGGGCAGCCGACCCCGTCAATCGGTATGGCAAGCAACACGCACCCATCGAGAACTGAATGTCGCGAACTGGAGAGCGGACAATGCGCATGAAAGTCCTTGCCGCAGCCGTTGCCCTGCTGGCGGCGTATATCCCGGCAGCCGAGGCGCAAAGCGATGCGGAATTCGCGCAGCGCATATTCAAGGAGGCTGCGGGTGATCGCTCGGATGCCAAGCTGCCTGACCAGTTCGTGCGCACGATGCTGCGCGGCGTGCTGGAGCAACACGTGAGCATGGCGCTGGCGATGGCTGGCGATTTCAGGGCTCTGTCGAAGATGTACAATGCGCTGGCCGAAAAGGGTTTCGTTCTGCCTGACGGAGATTCTGCGGCTGTGGCCTATCTCGATTCCGCCAAGCCGTTCGTTCTGGGCATAATGATGCCCGAGACGGCCTATGGTGAGTGGAAGGCGAAGGAGCCTCAGTCGCCCCTGCCGCACCTGCTCTACGCATCGACACGCATGAGCCGGGCCGCGGAATACACACGCGCCGCGATCTTCGTGCGCGACGTGGACCGGAGCCATCCCGTCAATGCGGCCGAGCTGGATGCGGTTCGCTCATATCTCGTGGCGAACAAGCACACCGCCGCCAAGAGCGGATACTGGTATAATTTGATGGTTGAAATCGCGATCCTTCGCAAATCGGGCGGCGCGGACGTCAAGCGATTGGTGCAGGAGGGCCTGGAGGCGTTTCCCGACAACGTGCAACTGGCGGTCCTGGGCTCGGTTTATTTCCTGCCCAACTGGCATGGCGATGCCAAGGCGCTCGAAGAGTATGCGGTCTGGGCCGCAGACCTGCCGGCGCTCAAGGGGCGCAAGGACATCTATGGCCAGATCTATGCGGAGGCCTTACGCAACCATTACGGCCTGACGCTATTCAAGTTCGCGGAAAAGCACTGGGATCGCCTGCGGCCGAGCCTCATCCGACTGGTGGAGAAGTATCCGAGCGAGCGCAACAGTTCGCTGGCGGGTGTTGTTGCATGCCTGGGAGGAGACCGTGCGCTCACCGCATCGATCATCACGCAGGACACGGTCAATGCGTCGGAGGCGTACTGGATGGATCGCGATGCCTTCGGCCTGTGCATGAACTGGGTCATGGGCGGCTGAGAACAGTGCCGCCCAGGCTTGTCGGGTGATAAGGTGCGTTCGGGTGCAAAGGCGCTGACCGCTGCTGGCCGACGCGATCACGGGCAGGGCTTGTCGGTCCAGTCGCGGGTGTTGGGGCCACGCGCACAGATCCAGCGCTGCCAGACCTCGGTGACTTTCCAGCCGCCATCGGCCGGGGCCATGGCGATCACGGTTTCCTGGGCGCGGACCGAGTCGTCGGCGAGGCCACTGGTCTGCGCTGCCGCGCGGAACGTTCCTCCGGTGGTCCAGATGTG
>CAZDNY010000221.1:0-6030 GCA_964506885.1 uncultured Hyphomicrobiaceae bacterium
CCAGTACACGCAAGAGCAGCTGGCGGAGATCATCGGTAAGAGCCGCAGCCATGTCGCAAATACGCTGCGGTTGTTGCGTCTGCCGGCCAGTGTGCAGGGTATGGTGCAGTCGGGTGCGCTCGACCCCGGGCATGCGCGGGCCCTGATCGGACGCGAGGATGCGGAGGCCTTTGCCCAGCGGATCGTGGCGGAGGATCTGACCGTTCGTGAGGTCGAGGCGCTGGTTCAGGAGAATATCGGGCCGGTTGCGGCGCCTGGCTCGAAGCGCAAGGCGCGCGAGAAGGACGCCGACACGCGGGCCTTCGAAAAGGAACTGGCGGATGCGTTGGGTCTCAAGGTCGAGATCAAGCGCGGTTCGGGCGAAAGCGGCAATCTGATCATCAAGTACGGCAATTATGACCAGCTCGATTATATCCGGATGCGGTTGACCGGGATGGGGTCGTAAGGCGGCAGTTCCGCCGTTGCTGGTGCAACCAATAGCTCGTATTGACGGATTGATCAGGTGGAGATGGGCGGTCCGGGTGTTTCCGGGCCGCTTTTTCTTTGCCGCTTGGGCAAGGAATGCTTGACGGGTCGCCGGTCAATTGCTGCATTCGCGCCCAATGAGGCCTAAAATCGGGGCCAGCGGGTTTGGAGTGCCGTGGAAATGACTGGGGATGTGCTGTCCGGACTGGTTGAAACGATCCGGGCACGGCGCAGCGTATCGGGTGACACGTCCTATACGCGGCAGCTTCTCGATCAGGGTGTCGAGAAGTGTGCCAAGAAGTTCGGCGAAGAGGCCGTTGAGACGATTATCGCGGCCACGGCGCAGGGCGACGAGGCGTTACGCAACGAGGCGGCCGACCTGATCTATCATCTGCTGGTGCTCCTCGAGGTGCGAAATATCGATTTCGCCGACGTGCTCGCGGTGCTGGAAAAGCGAAAAGCGCAGTCGGGCCTTCAGGAGAAGGCGGCGCGGACGTCATGAACGAGATTCTCGAACGGTTGGCGGCGCTTTCGGCGGGTTCGCCGGAGCCCGCGAAAACGGACCTGCAGTTCTCGCCCTACCGGCACTTCACCCGGGAAGAGTGGGCGCGGCTCAGGGCCGATACGCCGATGACGCTTTCGTCGACGGAACTCGATCAGTTGTCGGGTCTGATCGAAGAACTATCCATCGACGAGGTGGAGAAGATCTATCTGCCGCTGTCACGTCTGCTCAATCTCTACGTCGCAGCATCTCAGGAGCTGCACGCCGTTACCTCGAAGTTTCTCGGCCGGCGCGAGGGCAAGGTGCCGTTCATCATCGGTGTGGCCGGGTCGGTCGCGGTCGGCAAGAGTACGACCGCGCGCGTGTTGCGAGCACTGCTGGCGCGCTGGCCCGACCATCCGCGGGTCGACCTGATCACGACGGACGGCTTCCTTTTGCCCAATGCCGAGCTGGAGCGGCTCGGCATCATGGATCGCAAAGGGTTTCCGGAGAGCTTCGACATCGCGCGTTTGCTGAATTTCCTGGCTGACGTGAAGTCGGGCGCGGAAGCAGAAGCGCCGGTTTATTCGCATTTCCATTACGATATCATTGCTGGTCAGAAGATCCGCGTGGAGTGCCCGGATATCCTGATCGTCGAAGGGCTCAACGTGCTGCAGCCGGCGCGCTTGCCCAACGATGGCGAGGCAATTCCATTCGTTTCGGATTTCTTTGATTTCTCCATCTACATCGATGCCGATCCGGACCTTATCCAGCAATGGTATGTGACGCGTTTCATGCGTCTGCGGACGACGGCGTTCCGAGATCCGGCAGCGTATTTCCATCGCTACTCGAAACTATCGACGTCGGAAGCGGAGGAGCGCGGGCTGTCGATCTGGCGCACTATCAATATGAAGAACCTGGAAGAGAACATCCTGCCGACACGGCAGCGCGCAAGCCTGATCCTGCGCAAAGGCGCGGATCATTCCGTCGAACAGGTTTCGCTGCGGCGAATCTAGGTTTCCCTGCGATGAGGCGTCGAGGCCGGATCGGTCGGAGAAGCTTGGTGCGCGCGCAACTGTGCTGCAAGCAAGAAAAAAGGGCCGCCCGGGGTCGGCGGCCCTGCCAAACGTCTCTTAAGCGGAGAGGATATTTAGGAGACGATCAAGTTGCGGTCTTCGATGGAATTTGGAAGGCAGGCACCAGGCCCACAGCCCATTCGGAAAAGGCGAGCTGTTGGCGCAGTGCCAACGACATATAAGGCGACCGGATCAATTCTTTGGCCAAGGTCGTATGGGCGGCCATCAAAGTATTGGTTGCTGCAACGCCGGCACTGAAAAGGGTCGTGAAGATCTGTGCGGCATCGCCCGTCGAAGCCGATCCGGCCGGGACACGGTCAGAATCGTCGTCGGCGGGTTTGATACGCGGCTTGGGCATCGCGGCGGCACGGGAAGCGGCGCGCGCCGACGAGGGTGAGTCGGGCGCGGAAGCGGTGGCGTTGCACGATTGCGCTGGCGGAGCCACTCGGGTGGGCGTGGCCGGCAGGCTGGCCGCCATGGCGCGCGATGTCTGCTGGCGCGCGGATGGCGAGGAAGCAGGCCTGGCTCCCGTGGCGCGCCGCTCACGAAGCTTTCCGGATTTGAGATCCTGCATCAGACCGGGGCGGACTGCGTTGAACTTGTCGCGCAGCCGGCGGATGACAGATGGATCGGAAATGCCGAGCGTACGGATCGCGGTGGTGGGCTTGAGCTCGGGATTGTCGGCGATCAGTCGCGCGATGGCGTCCAGTTTCGCGCGATCGTCAATGCCGCTGCCTTTGGGCCGCCCACGGCGGGTCCTCTTTTCGGACATACGAAATACCTTCGGGTCATTCGAATCGTCTTGACCTTCATTGTCCGAAACATGACTCCGATTCCAAGGAAAAAAATTCAGTTTGTTTTGAAAAACCTCCGGCGTATATACATCTGTGACCTTCATACACCGAATTGAAATTCGTGAGACAGACAAACAAATGGCGAAACTCGAATTTTTGAATTTCGCCATTTGTTTTTCAAAATCGCCTTTTGGAAGCGGATCAGCTGATCAATTGGCGTGCGCGGGCGAGCTGATGAAGGGGCGCGTTCGGCCGTGCGCCCATGTGTGAAATGACTTCGGAAGCGGCGAGGCTGCCGAGCTTTCCGGCTGTTTCCAGGCCGAGGCCGGCGCTCAATCCGTAGAGAAACCCGGCCGCATAAAGATCGCCTGCGCCCGTAGAATCGACGAGCTTTTCAATGGGGTCAACGGGGATCTCGAGGCGATGACCTTCAGACAGGATGACCGAGCCCTTCTCAGATCGCGTCAGGGCCGCGAGCTGCGCATCGCGGGCGGCATTTGCTGCGGCGAGTTCGAAGTCGGAGGTTTCGTAGAGCGATGTAATTTCGCTTTCGTTGGCAAAAAGAATATCGACGCCGTCGCGAATGAGGTCGATGAAGTCGGCGCGGTGACGATCGACACAGAAGGAGTCGGAAAGCGTGAGCGCAACCTTGCGACCGGCGCGCTTGGCGATTTTGACGGCCTGTTGGAACGCGGCTTTGGCGTCGGGGCGATCGAACAAATATCCCTCGAGATAAACAATTGCGGATTCGGAGATGAGGGCCTCGTCGATTTCACCCTGGTCGAGATCGGTGGAAATCCCAAGGAAGGTATTCATGGTGCGCTCGCCGTCAGGGGTGACGAGGATCAGCGAGCGCGATGTGGGTGCCTTGCCGCTGACAGGCTTTGAGTTGAAGGCGACGGTTGCCGCCTTGATGTCGTGGGCGAAGATGCGGCCGAATTCGTCGTCGGCGACCTTGCCGATGAATGCGGCGCGGCCGCCGAAAGATGAGATGCCGACAAGCGTGTTGGCTGCCGAGCCGCCGGAGATTTCAACGGCGGGCCCCATGGCGCCGTAGAGCGTGGAAATCGTGGTGTCGTCGACCAGACGCATGTGACCCTTGGGGGCGTCGTGTTCGGCCAGAAAGGCGTCGTCGCAACGCCCGAGAATGTCGACGATGGCGTTGCCGATTCCGACAACGTCGTAGCGAATATCGCTCATGGTTCTTGGTTCCTTTGTCCTTCGTGGTCGCGGGGCACTATAAAAATCGTGGCCAGCGCGGCAAGGGTAGCGGCGCAAAAAGGTCGTGCGGGTTGACTTGCGGGTGGTCGAAATTTGCAGGCGGGTCCAGAACTCGCGCGGGTGGGACCACGCTGCGCTGTGCAGGCGTCGGGGCCGGCTCAGCCCTTGTGCGAGGCCAGCGACATCAAGAGACGTTCGGCGACGACGTCTTCGATGGCGGCATTGAGACGGGCCGTTTTCAAGGCATCCGCCGTTGCGGCAAGGGCGCGATCGAGTGCCGGACGGGTCCAACGGCGGCACTGGCCGGCAAACGCATCGCGCTGCTTGAAGTGCAGCGGCGGGCGCAGCTGGCGCAAAGCGTCGGGGAGTTGTGCGCCGCGGTCGAGTTCGGCGCGGACGCGGTGAAGCTTGTGGAGATGGCGCTGGATGGCGGCGATGACAGTCTGGGGGCTTTCGCCGGATGTGACAGCGCGGGCGAATTCATTGATCGCAGCCTTGGCGTCGCCTGAAGCCGCGGCGTTGACGATACGGTCGATGGCGAGTTCGGATGCATCGCCGACAATGGCTTCGACGTCCTCGACCTCGATGCGTGGCTTGCCCTGCGCGAAGAGCACGAGTTTTTCGATTTCGGCGCGGGAGAGTGCACGGTCGGCGCCAAGCCGGGAGATGAGAAGCGCGCGTGCATCATTGGCGATGTTCATGCCGGCGCCGTCGAGAACCTCGCGGGCGAGGCTTTCCAGATCGCGGCCTTCGTCGCCATAACAGGCGACGGCAGCAGCGGTGGCAGATTTCTCGAAGGATGCGCGCAAGGCGTCGGTGGGCTTGAGGTTGCCGGCTTCGACGATCAGCACGCCGGCAAGGTCGCCTGAATCGACGAGATCCTTGAGCATGGCGGCATTGATGATGCGGCCGGTGGTGACGCGGACGATCTTGCGGCCGCCGAACATCGGCAGCGTGCGCAGTTCGACTCCGAGGCGGTCGCGGTCACTGTCGAGGTCGGCATCGTCCAGGCGAATGATTTCACCGGGCGGGTCATCGGCGGCGGCGAGTTTTCTGGCGGTCACTTGTGCGCGCTCGGTGACCAAACCTGGATCGGTGCCGAAGAAGAGGAAGGCGCGCAGGGAGGCATCCGGGGAAGAAAGGAACTTGTCGGCCAGATGGGCTTTGACGGCGACCATAGGTGAAATATCCGGTGCGGTTCGGCATGCGGCGCGGTGTCTGCCGTGGTGCCTCGAGGCGGAGCATAATTCGGCGCGCCCGCTTTTAGCATGCGGCGGTGCCCAGTGGGAGCGGGGAGGGAAAATCCGGCGCGTCGAATCGCGGCAGCGTTCGCATGGGGCCGGGTGATCAAGGTCGGGAGAAAAAAACGCCAAGCCGGAATCGCGAAGCCGGTCAGGCCGATTGGGCAAGATAAGCTGCCAGACGTGTTCTCAGATCGCGGGCGACGGTGGTGGCGGCGCGGTTTTCAGCGTCGCGACGGGCGCGGACGTTGGCGAATACCGAGGTGACACGCTCGAAGCCGGCGCGGGAGATGCTCTTGCCCTGCATCACGACCTTCTTGTCGGAGATGCGAACCAAGCGGAAGTCGGCGTCGAGGTTGTAGACCGAGCCGGACGCGTCGCCGCTGATCTTGACCAGTGTGGAGGTGATCGACTCCCGGATGGCCACTTCGAGACGGTAATCGGGCGGCAGGGCATGGCCGCCGCCGGTGGTCTGGAAGATCACCTCGTTGCGGATCTGCTGGCCGACGCGGCCGGGAATCGGTGCAACCTGGACTTTGGCAAGCTTTTCAGAGGCATCGGCGCCGCCGAGTGCGGCGGTTCCATACAGTGGGCGGAAGCCGCTGCCGTCGGCGCAACCCGCCAGGAGTGCGGCGGCGAGGGCGAGCACCGTCACGGCGGTCCCACGGCGGGGGCAGCCGCTCGCAGCTCCCGTCGATCCGCCGGCCTTGCGGTTACGCCCCTCAGCCCACGACATTCACGATCCTTTGCGG
>CAZDNY010000222.1:0-6025 GCA_964506885.1 uncultured Hyphomicrobiaceae bacterium
GCACTTTATCGACCGCCTCGACACGGCCGGTGAAGGTGCGCTCGCTGGTCAGGTCCTTGAGCGCCGCCGGAGCAACGACAACCGATGCAGGAGGCTGTGGCGGGGGTGTCTTCGTATCGCCCTGTCCGCAGCCTGCGAGCAGGCCGCATGCCGCCAGAGCTGCAATTGCTTCGCCCCGCCACGGGCGTGCGGTCGTGTGCATGTCGTCCATTCCCCCCAATCGGAATTCGAAGGTCGAGCAGGTCAAGCCATGGCAAAAGCATAGCGGTGCAATCGGCAACCCGCCAGTTTACAATGCCCGAGCCCCGGCCTGGGTCTCGCCCTGTTCACGATAGGAGTGGCCGTGTATCGCCTGCTCGACGCCTCATCGCGACCGGTCCGCACACAAATTAAGGCCGGGCGTGATGCCGCCTTGCGGCTGCGCGCGGGCACGAAGCCGTCACCCAAGGCATCGATGAGAACCGGATCGGCCAAGTGGGAAGCGCCGAGCGTGCACCTTGGGCGTCAATCACAGACTCGATCTGATGGCGGAGCAGGCCGCAGCCTGTAGCGCTCTTCGCCAAGTCCCGTCCGCACTCGTGTGATGATTGAGACGTTCGCAGACTCGAGGCGAACGTCGCAGACGGGACACTAGGTCGGCCACACCGCGAACAGATAGAGGCCATAGGCGCCCACCAGGACCAGACCCTCGGTTCGGCCGATCCGCATGCCCGTGCGTGCCATGACAAGCAGCATGATGGATGCGGCAATCATGACGAGACCATCGAACGACAGGATTTCCGGCGGGATGACCGTGGGCGCGATGGCAGCCGTGGCACCACCAATGCCCAGGATGTTGTAGACATTCGAGCCGAGGATGTTTCCAAGCGCCACATCGCCATGCCGGCGCACGGCTGCGATCACGGAGGTCACCAGCTCCGGCAGCGACGTGCCGATAGCAACGATCGTCAGTCCGATTACGGTTTCCGATACGCCGGCCACACGCGCCAGATCGATGGCGCCTGAGACCAGCAGCCGCCCGCCAAGCACGACGACCACGAGCCCGCCGAGCGCCATCGCCAGCGGTGCCAGAACATCCGTCGCAGCACGCGCCGCCACTGCCGCGCTTCCTCCGCCGTGACGCGCATGACCGTCGAGCACTTCGTCATGTGCCTCGAGTTTTTCGAACGGGGCGCTGTGTCCGGCAGCGGCGCCTGCCATCTCCTGTTTGTAGGCGTAGACGAGATAGGCGACGAGCAGCGCAATCAGCACGAAACCAAGCAGACGGTCGAAGGCTAGAAAATGACCGGCAACGATGAAGCCGACCGCGCTCGCCAGAACGATGACGCCATCGCGGCGCAGTGCCTGCTGACTGACGGGAATTGGGGCGAGCAGGGCAGCGATGCCGAGAATGAGGAAGATGTTGGCGATGTTGGAACCGACAATGTTGCCCAGAGCGATGCCAGGTGCCCCCGACAGCGAGGCCTGCACGCTCGTGACAAGTTCGGGCGCCGACGTGCCGAAACCAACGAGGGTAATTCCGATGAGCAATGGCGGCATGCCAAGCCGCTCCGCCGTCGTGGCAGCACCGCGCACCAGCAACTCGCCGCCGATAATCAACAGCACGAGGCCGCCGGCCAGTATCAGGTATGTCATCGTCATTACCCGCTTTTGCGAACGAACTCAGGTCGTCAAGGGCGCGAACGAGCCATGCTCCGCGTCAAGCCAGTGGAGCTGGCCCTCTGCGATCGAGAACCAGCCACCGTGAAGACTGAGCGTCTTGCCCGCGATCGCGTCGGCGACGAAAGGAAACGTCATCAGGTTTTCGATCGACTGCTGCACCGCCAGATGTTCCAGCGCCTTCTGTCGATCGGCCGGCGAAAGCTCACCGCTGCGCGCCAGCAATTTGTCACGGACCGGGTCGAGCAGTTGCACCCAGGGACCGATGAAACGGCCAACAGGCCGATCGTCCGCCGCCGCCAGGGAAGCAGCGATCCCGCCGCACTGGCCATGCCCCATGACGACGATATGTTTGACCTTGAGGCCCGTCACGGCAAACTCGATGGCCGCCGAGGTGCCGTGCCGTCCATCATCTTCTTCATTTGGAGGGACGATCGCCGCAACGTTGCGCACCACGAACAATTCACCAGGTCGCGCAGAAAAAATTGTTGCCGGGTCGACGCGGCTGTCGGCGCAGCTGATGATCATGGTCTTGGGGCTTTGCCCATCGCCCAGCTCCCGGTAGCGTTCCGCCTCTTCGGCAAACCGACCGGACCGGAACTGCGCATAGCCCGTCTTGAGGTGTTCTGGTGCGCACATATTATCTTTCTCCTTCGACCGGTGCGCGTCATATGCGCGGCAATTGCCGCCAATTCAACCTTTTCCGACAAGATTGCTCTTGGAGGCTGAACGGTACGCTCCAGGCAAAAGGCATCGGTAACGACCGGATTGAGTGCGCTGTCGTGCGTCGCAGGGCGCAAACACGAGATTACCTCGAACTCAAGAAATTGCCCGGCGACAGAACTGCCGCCGGGCGAGGTTGGCGCAGACAGAAGGGAGCACGGAACTCTGCAACTGCGCCTGGGGGGGGGGGGGGGGGGGTAGTCTATTTACGTTTGTTGACCTCTCTTTGGATTGTTCGCGATCGGGGCCTCAGAAGTCCGCGACCGCTTCTGACCGGGCCAGCTAAGTCGCGCTGCTGCCGGAGGTGAATTGTTCGATGAGCTCAGCCACCGGCGTTCCTTCGCCCAACTGGCCGACCAGTTCGCTGATTTGCGTCGTATCGAGAGCACCGATGTCGATGCCCTGTTCGCCCAGCTGAGCCATCAGATCCTCAACACCCAGCTCCTGGAGCTGGGCCGGATCGAACCCGAGGTCCGAGAGCTGCTGCATCCACCCATCGGGTGCGAATTGGCTGGCCTGCTCCGCGATGCCGCCGAACAGCTCGGTCAACTTTGAGAAGTCAAACATGTGCGTCGTCCTTTCCATTTTGCGGCAACACAGATTTGGGAAGCGCAGATGCCAGTCCCGGCTTGTGCACCACGTCTGTTGTTTGCGCGATCCAGGCTTGTGCGTGCCCGTGGACCGAAGCCACGACGGGAACCGGCATCAGGTCCGCGCGAAGCGGTGATTCCGCCGCCAATACAGTCGCTTGCGTCATCCGAACTGGTAGGGGCAGTTGGGTCATAGGATTGAGCCTCGGTGCGTTAACCCAAATCGTCCATGACACAAAGGTTGTGTCGTTCGCCTCCAATCACCAATTGGATTTTGCCGCAGCCTTGATCGGAATTACCGATCGTGCGGTGCTAGCCTGAGCACCGGCATTCTGTCAGGCCCGTCTCCGTGCCCCCGGCACGACATGTAGGAGACGGCCTGGTTGGCGAGGACCGTCGGGCGCCCCACATTCACTCCAGCGAGAGCCTATTCGGGACCCGGGATGCCGAACCTCAGACAGTTGGAATATCTGGTGGCGTTGGCAGAGACGCGCCACTTCCGGCGCGCGGCAGAGCGCGCCCACACAACCCAGCCGACTCTGAGCGAGCAGCTCAAGGCTCTTGAGGAACGCCTGGGTGTGCAACTGGTCGAACGCTCACGTGCCAAGGTGTCGCTTACGCCGCTTGGCATTCAAGTGGTCGAGATAGCGCGAAGGATGCTCGCGGATGCCGCCGAGATCCGCGCCCTTGCAACCAGCGGTGGGACGGAACTCTCAGGCGTGGTGCGCCTCGGGCTGCCGCCGACCATTGGGCCCTATTTGCTGCCCTCGGTTATTCCCGCACTGCGCAAGAGGTTTCCCGGCCTCAAGCTCTACGTCCGCGAGGAGCTGCCTGGCAGCCTGCCAAAATCCATAGAGGAGGGCGCCCACGATCTCATCATATCATTGTTGCCCATTGGCCAGGCCGCTCTGACGGTGGCGCCGTTGTTTCGCGAGCCGCTTTACCTTGCCGTCGCGCAAGGCCATCCCTTGGCGCAAAAAGAGCAGGTCCGCCGAGCCGACCTTGCCGGTGAGGAGATTCTCGCGCTGGGTCCGGGCCACCAGCTCCACGACGCAGTGGCGTCCTTGTGCGAGGACTTCGGCGCCATCTTGCGCACCGACTATGAAGGCACGAGTCTGGACACTCTGCGCGAGATGGTGGCGATGGGCATGGGCATCACGTTTCTGCCCGGCCTTTACGTGCGTGCGGTTGCCGCCCGGGACACCAATATCCGCACTTTCGAGCTCTTCGACCGCAGTCTTTTTCGCTCCGTCGGCTTGATATGGCGCCAGACAAGTCCTCTGCAGGAAAGCTATCGCGATCTGGCCGACCTGCTGCGCGCAGAGATCAAGAGACACTTCAAGGATTTTCCGTTGTTGAGCGGAAACGGCGGCGATTGAAGGCGATTGAAAAAGCCGATCAGTCTGGCCCCGCACTCCGATTGGCGACCGCGCCCGGTGCAATCCACATACCTCTACAGAGCCGCCACTCTCTGGACTGTGTTCTGGGTCTGGCACGAGTGGCGGCTGATTGGATGCAACCGCAACGACACGCGACATAGGAGTCCCTCATGACAACGTCTGCCCGCCCGCTCACGATACCCCTTCTCGGTATGGCCATGCTTTTCGGGGCCGCTGCCGCGCCGCTGCCCGCTCACGCCAAAACGTCCGAACAGCTCTCCGTACCGCCGTCTGTGATCGCGTTCGACCAGAAGGCCGGACCGAGCCTGATGGTTGATTACGTCTTCCTCCCCAAGGACGGCTATGTCGCCGTCTACAAGAGCGATGACACCGGCAAACCGGCGGGCAAGCCGATCGGACATACCGCGATCGAGGGCGGCGACCACCGCCAGCTCAAGATCCAACTCAGCGAGGCGCCCAAACCTGGCGAGCGCCTCTGGGTCTCGCTTTATAAGGACGCCGACAAGTCTGCGGCGTTCGATCCGGGCGCAGGTGACACGCCCGTGTGGTCGAAGGACGCGTTGCCGGCCCAGAACAAGGTGGTCGTTCGCTGAGGCGCACAGGCGAATACGCATTCATCGATCAGCCGCGATCCGGGAGCGAGGCGATATGCCGGCGCCCCGGATCGTCGGCGTTTGAATATGCGATGCCGTGGCGCCAATTGCTTGAGGGGGGCAGATGCAGGAAACAGGCTGGTGGCGCACCGCCATCGACTTCGTGCGCGACAATGAATCTTTGGTCGAACTGGCACTGTTCGTCTTTGCATTTGCCGAGTCGATTATCGTCGCCTCGGCGTTCGTTCCCTCGACCCTGATCTTCATCACTATCGGAGCTTTGGAAGGCGCAGCCGACGGACCACTGGTGCCGCTGGTGCTGGCAGGTGCCCTGGGAGCACTAGCCGGCGATATCGCTTCTTTTGCGCTGGGCTACCGCTTTCGCGGCGACCTTCGGCGGGCCTGGCCGCTCAGCCGTCATCCGCGCCTGCTCGCGCGCGGCCGCCGCTTCATGGCCACGTGGGGTATCGCGGCGATCGTCGTTTCCAAGCTCACCGGTCCGATGCGGCCCTTGATCCCGATGCTCGCCGGCGCCTCGCGCATGTCACACGCGCGCTTCGTCGCCGCCAGCGCGATCTCCTCGCTCGCCTGGGCGTTGCTGACCCTGGCCCCCGCCTATCTCGGCTTTCGGGCACTTGCTGCTGCGTGAACCATCGCGGGCTACTGCAAACAGGCCGGAAAGCGCTCCCGACACGCTCATTGGCGGTGCCGATGACGATCTGCTCGTCGGTCAGGGCGGCATCGACACCTTCGTGTTCGAGGCCAACTGGGGCCATGACCAGATCTCGGGCTATGGCCTCGACGTGAGCGGTCAGGCCTTCGTCGACGAGGTCATCGACATGTCCGCGCTCGGCATCACGTTTGCAGACCTGACGATTGAGCAGAGCGGCGTGCATACGCTGGTCTACATCACGGCCGACGGCAGCGCGACGAACTCCATCGAGATCCTGTACCGAAACGTGGCAACGATCACGCAGAGCGATTTCGTGTTCTGACCCAACGGTTGGGGTGCTCGATCACAACCGGGGGAAGCGCCGGCGGGCGGTTATGAGGCTGGCTC
>CAZDNY010000223.1:0-5970 GCA_964506885.1 uncultured Hyphomicrobiaceae bacterium
GCGATCGCTTCAAGGTGCCGCTGACCGACGAGCAGGTGAAGAACCTCGAGCTTGTCCGCCTCGCCGAGGACTCGGCTGAAATGAAATACCTGCGCGAGCGCCGCGCGGCACTCGGCGGCTATCTGCCCCAGCGGCGCATGAAGGCCAGCGAGAACCTGAAGGTTCCCGAGCTGTCCGCCTTCAAGGGCCAGCTCGATGCAACCGGAGAAGGCCGCGAGATTTCGACCACCATGGCCTTCGTGCGCGTCCTCAACACGCTCCTGCGTGACAAGGAGATCGGCCCGCGCGTTGTTCCCATCGTGCCCGATGAAAGCCGCACCTTCGGCATGGAAGGCATGTTCCGCCAGTACGGCATCTTTTCACAGGTCGGCCAGCTCTACCGCCCTCAGGATGCCGACCAGCTCATGTACTACAAGGAAGACACCAAGGGTCAGATGCTCCAGGAGGGCATCAACGAGGCTGGCGCCATGTCGAGCTGGATCGCCGCAGCGACGAGCTATTCGACGTCGAACGTCACCATGATCCCCTTCTACATCTATTATTCGATGTTCGGCTTCCAGCGCGTCATGGATCTTGCCTGGGCCGCCGGCGACAGCCGCGCCCGCGGCTTCCTCATCGGCGGCACCGCCGGGCGCACCACCTTGAACGGTGAGGGCTTGCAGCACGAGGACGGCCATTCGCACCTGATGTCGGCCACCATTCCCAACTGCATTTCCTATGACCCGACTTTTGCCTACGAGGTTGCCGTGATCGTGCAGCACGGCTTGAAGCGCATGGTCGAGGAACAGGCCGACGTCTTCTATTACCTGACCGTGATGAACGAGAACTACGAGCATCCCGCGATGCCCGAAGGCGCCGAGGAGGGCATCATCAAGGGAATGTATCTGCTCAAGGCAGCACCAGAAGACGCCAAGGGACACAAGGTGCAGCTTATGGGGTCGGGCACGATTCTGCGCGAGGTGATCGCCGGCGCCGACCTGCTCGCCAAGGACTTTGGAATCCATGCCGACATCTGGAGCGTGACGAGCTTCACCGAGCTCGCCCGCGAGGCCGCCGAGATCGAGCGCTGGAACTTGCTCCACCCCGAGGAGCCCGCCAGGGTTTCCTACCTCACCGCAAAGCTCGCAGAACGCGGCGATGGCCCGGTCATCGCCTCGACCGACTACGTTCGCGCCTTCTCCGAGCAGATTCGGCCCTATGTCCCGGCGAAGTATCGCACACTCGGCACCGACGGCTACGGCCGCTCCGACTTCCGCCGCAAGCTGCGCTCCCACTTCGAGGTCGACCGCCACTTCGTCGCCGTCTCGGCTCTGAAGGCCCTGGCCGAGGAAAACAAGATCCCCTCGCGCACCGTGAGTGAGGCACTTCGCAAATACGGGATAGACCCGGCCAAGCCAAACCCGGCCGACGCCTGATCTGGAACATCGCAAACGGCCTGCTGGCCGCAACGCCGCCGCAAGCACACAAACGAACGCCCGTCGCTTTGAGGAATAAGAAATGTCGACCCAAGACGTGAAAGTCCCTGACATCGGCGATTTCAAGGACGTCCCCGTAATCGAAATTCTCGTCAAGCCCGGCGACACGGTGAAGGCCGAAGACGCGCTCGTCACGCTCGAAAGCGACAAGGCGACGATGGATATCCCCTCGCCCTCCGCCGGCAAGGTCGTCGAGGTGCTGGTCAAGATCGGCGACAAGGTCTCCGAGGGAGCCCCGATCGTAAAGCTGGAGGGCGCGGACCAGCAGGCAGCCGCTGCTGCGACATCCACACCTGCCGCTGCTACGGGACCAAGCTACGAACCCGCCACGGCCTCTCCGGCGCCCGCGGCATCACCGACACCTCAGCCAACCACACTCTCCGAGGAAGATCTCTCAAAGGGCCCCGGCGATGCAATCGACGTCGCGCCATCGAAGGGACGCGCGATCCCGCCGCCCGTCGATTTCGGTGACGCCCACGCGAGCCCCTCGGTCCGGCGTCTGGCGCGCGAACTCGATGTCGACTTGAAGCGCATCGACGGCACCGGCGAGAAGGGACGCATCACCAAGGAGGACGTCAAGCGCGCAGTGGCGGGCAAGGCGGCCGCCGCCGCACCTGCAGGCGGCTTCGGCATACCCGAGATCCCGCCGCAGGACTTCTCCAAGTTCGGTCCCGTCGAGGAAAAACCACTCTCGCGCCTGAAGAAGCTGTCGGGCCCGCATCTCCACCGCGCCTGGCTCAACATCCCCCACGTCACACACACCGACGAAGCCGACATCACCGAACTGGAGGACTACCGCAAGAGCCTCGACAAAGCCGCCAAGGAAAAGGGCTACCGCGTTACGCTGCTGTCGTTCCTGCTCAAGGCATCGGTGGCGTGCCTGAAGGAATACCCGGAGTTCAACGCCTCGCTGAACCCGGCCAAGGACGCGCTCATCTACAAGAAGTATTACCATATAGGCGTCGCCGTCGACACACCCGACGGGCTCGTCGTTCCGGTCATCAAGGACGTCAACGCGAAGGGCATCATCGAGCTGTCGAAAGAGCTTGGCGAAGTCTCCCAGAAGATGCGCGACGGCAAGATCACGCCTGCCGACATCTCCGGCGGCACGTTCTCCATCTCCTCTCTGGGTGGCATTGGCGGCACGAACTTCACGCCCGTGGTCAATGCACCGGAAGTCGCGATCCTCGGCGTCGTGCGCGCGGCGCTGAAACCGCAATGGAACGGCCGGGAATTCCTGCCGCGCCTGATGCTGCCCTTGTGCGTCTCCTACGACCACCGCGTTATCGACGGCGCGCTGGCCGCCCGCTTCACCCGCCGCCTCGCCGAGTTCCTCGGCGACGTGCGCCAGCTCGTGCTGTAAACGGGGAAGGACCAGACTCATGCCAGCCAAGGAAATCCGCGTCCCAGACATCGGCGATTTCAAGGACGTGCCGGTGATCGAGATTCTGGTGAAGCCCGGCGACACGGTGAAGCCGGAAGACGCGCTGATCACGCTCGAAAGCGATAAGGCCACGATGGACGTGCCCAGTCCGGACGCGGGCAAAGTCGTCGAGGTCAAGGTCGCGATTGGTGACAAGGTTTCGCAGGGCGCGCTGATCCTGACGCTGGAAGCCGTAGGCGCCGGCCAGGACAAGCCCGCGGCAAGCGCCGCGCCGCCACCAGCGACCGCTGCTCCAGCCGCCGCCGTACCGCAGGCCGCCAAGCATTCAGGCGCCGCCGACATCACCTGTCAGACACTGGTCCTGGGTGCCGGACCCGGTGGCTACTCGGCCGCCTTCCGCTCGGCTGATCTCGGGCAGACAACGGTTCTCGTCGAACGCTGGAGCGTGCTCGGCGGGGTCTGCCTCAACGTCGGCTGCATTCCCTCCAAGGCGCTGCTGCACACGGCCGCTGTCATGGATGAGGTGAAGACCTTCGCCGCACATGGCATCACGTACGCACCACCCCAGATCGACCTCGACGCCTTGCGCCGCCACAAGGACAAGGTCGTCTCCAAGCTCACGACGGGGCTTGCCGGCATGGCCAAGATGCGCAAGGTGACCGTCGTCACCGGCACCGGCGCGTTCCTCGATCCGCACCACGTCGAGGTCACGCTGAGCGACGGCTCGGGCAGGACGGTGGTGCGCTTCGACCACGCCATCATCGCGGCCGGGTCCGAAGCTGTGAAGCTGCCGTTCGTCCCCGATGACCCGCGCATCGTCGATTCCACCGGCGCGCTGGAGCTGCGGCAGATACCGGGCAAAATGCTGGTCATCGGCGGCGGCATCATCGGGCTTGAAATGGCAACCGTCTACTCCGCGCTCGGCACCCGCGTCGACGTCGTCGAGATGCTGGACGGCCTGATGCCCGGCGCCGACCGCGACCTCGTCAAGGTCTGGGAAAAAGTCAACGCGCCGCGCTTCGACAACGTGATGCTCAAGACGAAGACCACGGCCGTCGAGGCCAAGGATGATGGCATCCACGTCACGTTCGAAGGCGAGAAGGCGCCGGAAGGACCGCAGCGCTACGACATGGTGCTGGTTGCGGTCGGACGCTCGCCGAACGGCAGATTGATCGGCGCCGACAAGGCAGGCGTCGCCGTTACCGAACGTGGCTTCATCGACGTCGACAAGCAGCAGCGCACCAACGTGCCACACATCTTCGCCATCGGCGACATCGTCGGACAGCCGATGCTCGCGCACAAGGCGGTGCACGAGGGCCATGTCGCGGCCGAGGCGGCAGCCGGCGAGAAGAGCTTCTTCGATGCCAAGCAGATCCCCTCGGTCGCCTACACCGACCCGGAGATCGCTTGGGCCGGCGTGACGGAGACGGAAGCCAAGGCCAAGGGCATCAAGATCGACAAGGCCGTCTTCCCATGGGCAGCCTCCGGGCGCGCCATTGCCAACGGCCGCGACGAAGGCTTCACCAAGCTGATCTTCGATGCACAAACGCATCGCCTGATCGGCGGCGGCATCGTCGGCACGCACGCGGGCGACCTCATCGGCGAAGTGTGCCTGGCGATCGAGATGGGCGCCGATGCCGTCGATATCGGCAAGACCATTCACCCGCACCCGACGCTGTGCGAGTCCATCGGGATGGCGGCGGAAGTCGCCCACGGCTCATGCACCGACCTGCCGCCGCAACGCAAGAAGTGACGTCATTCCCGCGCAGACGGGAAGCCAGACACGCCTATGGGCTGCACCGACCTGTGACTGGATGCCGGCCTTAGCCGGGATGACGCGAAATGCAAAGCGGCCCAAGTGCAGACATTGACGGCGATGCGTAGCGCATCACCGAACGCTGGACATCGAGGGTTTCATGGAAGAGAAGCTGCGCCAGGCCGCGCTCGAGTACCATCGCCTGCCCACGCCGGGAAAGATCTCTGTCATGCCCACCAAGGGGCTGACCAACCAGATCGATCTTTCGCTCGCATATTCGCCCGGCGTCGCCTACGCCTGCACCGCGATCCATGAAGACCCGGCCGAGGCCGCAACACTCACCGCAAGGTCAAATCTTGTCGGCGTCGTCACCAACGGCACCGCCGTCCTCGGCCTCGGCAACATCGGTCCGCTCGCCGGCAAACCCGTCATGGAAGGCAAGGGCTGCCTGTTCAAGAAGTTCGCCGGCATCGACGTCTTCGACATCGAGGTCGCCGAGACCGACCCCGAAAAGCTGGTCGAGATCGTGGCAGCCCTGGAGCCGACCTTCGGCGGCATCAACTTGGAGGACATCAAGGCGCCCGAATGCTTCATCGTCGAAAAGAAGCTGCGCGACCGCATGAACATTCCCGTCTTCCACGACGATCAGCACGGCACCGCCATTATCGTCGCCGCTGCCATCCGCAACGCGCTCGACCTCGTCGGCAAGGACATCTCTGAGGTCAAGCTCGCCGGCTCCGGTGCGGGCGCGGCTGCCCTCGCCTGCCTCGACCTGCTGGTCTCACTCGGCCTCAAGCGCGAAAACATCACGATTTCCGACATCGCCGGCGTGGTTTACGAGGGTCGCACGGAGCTGATGGACGAGTACAAGGCCCGCTTTGCGCAGGACACGAGCAAGCGCACGCTCGCCGAGATTCTCGAAGGCGCCGACATCTTCTTGGGCCTCTCTGCCGGCGGCATCTTGAAACCCGACATGCTCCTGTCGATGGCCGATATGCCCATCGTCATGGCGCTGGCCAACCCCGAGCCCGAGATACGCCCCGAACTTGCGCGCGAGATCAGACCCGATGCGCTCATCTGCACCGGCCGCTCCGACTACCCCAACCAGGTCAACAACGTGCTGTGCTTTCCCTTCATCTTCCGCGGCGCCCTCGACGTCGGCGCCACCGGCATCACCGAACAGATGAAGGTCGCAGCCGTCAACGCCATCGCCGAACTCGCCCGCGCCGAATCCTCCGACGTGGTCGCCTCCGCCTATGGCGCGGAACAGAAATCGTTCGGACCCGACTACCTCATTCCCACACCGTTCGACCCGCGCCTGATCGAACGCATTGCCCCAGCCGTGGCCAGGGCCG
>CAZDNY010000224.1:0-5949 GCA_964506885.1 uncultured Hyphomicrobiaceae bacterium
GAACGTGGGCGGCAAATGAGCTTGCTGTCGATGGCGGCGGCTCGCCAATTGCGACCCCGCTGTTAAGGACAATAGGTGCATGGCCCAGCATTCGCGAGCAGCGGGGTGCGACTGTTGGGCCAGGCATGATCAGTCATAGCGGCTAGGCGCTTCGTCCGGACGAGATGATTGATCAGAAAGCGGCCAAAGTGCGTGAGTGACGAAAGGGGCAGACTGCGGGCTGCCTCGACGTCCACCCCCCGTGCAATCTTGCGCACTTTGGCTCCTCTTTCCTTCATAACCAAAGAGGAACAGCCGGTGTTTCGCTACGCGTTCTATGTACTTCTCGGCCTTTGCATGTCCCTACGGCCCTGTTTGGCGGGGGACGTCTTGCCCTCTTGGAATGAAGGGACCGCGAAGCAGGCGATTGTCGATTTCGTAAAGCGCGTCACCAGTAAAGATTCACCGGACTTCGTTCCGGGCCCACAACGAATAGCCACGTTCGACAACGACGGCTGCTTGTGGGCGGAAAAGCCGATCTATGTCCAGCTCGCGTTTGCCCTGGATCGGGTCAAGGCACTGGCGCCCCAAAACCCCGAATGGAAGAATAAGGAACCCTTCGCGTCGCTTCTCAAGGGTGACCTTAAAGGCGTGATGGCGGGTGGCGAGCACGCTATCGCTGAAATCGTCATGGCCTCCCACGCCGGGATGACCTCGGAAGAGTTCGAGAAAGTTGCTTCCGACTGGATCGCTACGGCCAAGCACCCTCAAACCGGTCGTCTCTATAAGAATATGGTCTATCAGCCGATGCTCGAGCTGCTCGCCTACCTGCGGTCGAACGGCTTCAAGACGTTCATTGTGTCCGGGGGCGGCATCGAGTTCATGCGTCCATGGACGGAGAAGACATACGGCATCCCACCAGAACAGGTCATCGGCTCCAGCATAAAAACGAAATTCGAGATCCGCGATGGCAAGCCCGTCCTGGTCCGGTTGCCGGAGATCAATTTCATTGACGATAAAGCCGGCAAGCCAGTTGGTATCCAGATGCATATCGGTCGCCGGCCGATCGCGGCCTTCGGCAATTCCGACGGCGACCTGCAAATGTTGCAGTGGACAACCGGCGGACCCGGCGCGCGCTTCGGGATGATCGTTCATCACACGGATGCCGAGCGCGAATGGGCCTATGATCGAGACTCGCCCATCGGTCGTCTCGACAAGGCACTTGATGAAGCAAAATCGAAGGGCTGGACTATCGTCGACATGAAGGCCGACTGGAAGGTCGTGTTTCCTGATTAGTGGATCGCCGCGGACAAACGAAACACGATCCAGACCATTTGATAATCGACTCATAGCAGCCGGTCAGAAAGTGGCCTGTTTGCATAAAAGACATTTGGGAGGACCTACCCGTGCATACCAAACCCATGCTGGGGATCCTTCTCGCACTCCTCGCCGCTGTTTCGCTGGCCCGCGTGCCAGTCGCTGTCGCACAAGACGCACAAACCGCGGCGCAGCCTGCGACCTTCAAGACCGAACAGATCGATCAGATGCTCGCGCCAATCGCGCTTTTTCCCGACGAACTCGTGGCGAATATCCTGATGGCGTCGACTTACCCTTTGGATGTCGTGCAAGCGGCACGCTGGCGGAAGGAGCCTGCGAACGCCAAACTGAAAGGCGATGCTCTCACGAAAGCTCTTGAGGGTAAAAACTGGGACCCCAGTGTCAAGGCGCTGACGATGTTCCCGGACGTGCTCAATATGATGAGCGAGAAGCTGGAGTGGACGCAGACGCTCGGCGACGCCTTCCTTGCACAGCAAGACGATGTCTTTGCGCGCATTCAGTTTCTGCGTCAAAAGGCAGAGCAAGCCGGCAACCTGAAGACCAACAAGCAGCAGAAGGTGAAGAAGCAGGCGGATCCGAAGACGCAGACAGAATACATCGTTATCGAGGCCGCCCAGCCGGACATCATCTATGTCCCCGTCTACCAGCCGACCGTCGTCTACGGCTCCTGGTGGTATCCCGCCTACCCGCCCTATTATTGGAACTGGTACCCCGGTGCGACGTTCGTGCGCGGGTTCTTCTGGGGTGCCGGCTTCGCGATTGCCAATAACATCTGGGGCTGGAACAGCTGCAACTGGAACCGCCGTAGAATTGATATCGACGTCAATCGCTACAACAAAATCAACGTCAACCGGCCGAAGATTTCCAACAACACCTGGCAGCATAGTCCTCAACATCGCGGGGCGGTGCCCTACCGCGACAAGGCCACGCGGGAAAAGTATGGCAAGGATCGCGGCCTGCGGGACAAGAACAAGGACTTCTCAGGCTTCGACAAGAAGCGGGATAAAGTCGGTGGTGTCGACCAAGTAAAGCGTGATCTTAAACGAAGCGCCGACGGCAAGCTGAAGGACAAGGCAGGTGGCGCCGACCGCGCCAAGGACAAGCTCGGAGACCGCGACCGTTCAGGCGCAAAGGGCAAGGTTCGCGACCGCGACACCTCCAAAGCGAAGACGGCCAGCGGCAAAGCCAAATCAACCTCTAAGCAGGTGAAGAAGAAGAGAGCCTCCAGGCCCTCAAAATCGGCGATGGACGTCAAGCCGAGAGCGCAAGTGAAGAAGCATGTCAATCGCGGTCAGGCCAGTCGTAGGTCGGCAGGATCGCATCGCGGAGGAGGTGGCGGCGGTCGCGGGCGCGGCGGAGGCCGTGGACGAAGGTAGTCGGGACCGCGAAGACGCCCATGCTCTCCACAAACCGCTCTCCCATTCCGAATCGAGCCCAGGCAAACGGAGCAACAACGATGTTTTCGATAGTGCGTGCGACCGTCTGGAAATGCGCCCGGTGCTCAACCTTGGCCGTTCTCGTTGTCCTTTCTACTCTTTCGTCGGGCGATCGAGCCTTCGCCGATGAACAGCCAACCTTCGCGACGCCTCAGGACGCCGTGCAGGCGCTCATCGGTGCGTTGCGGTCCGAGGATCCCGTCTCCAGAACTGCTGATATCCTCGGGCCCGCTGGGGAGGAGATCGTGGACTCGGGTGATCCTATTGACGACGAAGCGAGGCGTACAAGGTTCCTTGCCGCCTACGACGAGGCACATCAGATCGAGCCAGAAGGCGATGCCCAGGTTACGCTCGTGATCGGCAAGGACGAGTTTCCATTCCCGATCCCAATCGTTGCCCAAGATGGCAAATGGCGTTGGGACACGCCCGCTGGCGTGGATGAGATCCTGACGCGTCGGATCGGAGAGAATGAGCTGTCTGCCATCGAGGTGATGCGCGTATACGTAGCCGCGCAGCTGGAATACGCCGAAAGGGAGCGCGATGGCAAAGGCATTCAGTATGCGCGGCGGCTGATGAGCAGCAGGGGCCGAAAAGACGGTCTCTACTGGCCCTCCGACGAGGGTGGGGAACCAAGTCCTATCGGACCACTCATCGCCGAAGCGCAACGTGAAGGATACAAGCGCCGGGCTGACGGCGAGAGCCAGCCTGCTGCCTATCATGGCTACGTCTACCGAATGCTGTACGCACAAGGACCCAATGCGGCAGGAGGCTCGCACGACTATGTCGTCAATGGCCGAATGATCGGCGGCTTTGCTCTCATTGCCACACCCGCCGACTATGGCAACTCGGGTGTCATGACGTTCATCGTCAACCAGGACGGGATCGTTTACGAAAAGGACCTGGGACCTGATACAGCCACAGAAGCACGGAGCATCAAGCGCTTCGATCCAGACGCCAGCTGGCGCAAGATCGATTAGTGATAATGGCTTTGTGGCATGACATGCCCCATCCGCGATTTTCTATCGGCGCTCGTGTTCCCCGCCAGTAACCGCGAGACATTGTGAAGCGAAACGGGAGTGGCGGATTTTGAGATCATCTTAGCCGTTAAGCAGCGAAGTGAGATGAAAATCCGGGCCGCGGTCGTCCGCCGAACCCGTGGCAACCGCGCCGGCTATAAAAGATATTGCGATGACCAACAGCAATACACGTCGCAGGATATAGCCCTCAACGGCTACCGTTTAGCGCGGAGGTAGCGCGGCAGTTGCGGAAAGAACGGGATCACCTCGCGGGCCATCTCGTCTGGTCTGCTCCCTGAAAACGCCCCCGATCGCGGTTAGAGTTTTCGCCTGAGTTTCAGCATGGCTGGATGGGCCGGCCAAGGCCGGCTCCTAACTAATTCCGGCCATGGAAAGCGTCGATCCAGACACCGGCGAGATCACCGCGAATCAACACGCGAAAAGCAAGAAGGCCCCTCAGCAGCTCACAATGCCGCCGCCCCGCTGTCTCCACCTTGCCCGGCCGTTGACACGCTGGCCTGCGTCTCGCGTAAGAGCGAAAGCAGTGACCGGCAACCGCCAGCAATCGTGCACCGATCAGAACTTGGATGTCAGTCCGAGCATGGGGCCATGCATTATGGCATCGTATCGAAATCCGCCTTCGGTATAGTCGACAGCCAAGGCGCGGTAACCGACGAAGGCATCGATCGTCGCATTGCCGATCCGGCGCAGTTGCCAATTGTACTTGGCGATCGCCTGCCAAGAGAAATCACTCCCGGCCCCGAACCCGCCGATGTCGCCGCGCACAAGGAGCGATTGACCAGGAGCAATCGCCTGCCGCAGTTGCAGGCCGACAAATGGATCAACCCAATCGATGGAACCCGATCGGGCAATATTGATATTGTTGACCGCCAGGTCGAGCCCGATGCTCTGATACCAGTATCGGCCACCGGCCAGGATGTCGAATGCTGACGTCGCGCCCGAAGCGGAATGCGCGCCCTGCCAGATCGCGTAGCTTGCGCCAAGCTCGACGATTGCAAGTTCGACGTCGGCACTGATACGGCCAGCGATAAACCGGCGCTCGAAACCGGCAGAGTCAGAAAGTGCCGCGTAGACGATGTCATTAAAGATCGCAAAGCGACCGTTGCGAAGCTCCGCGGAACTCATCCAAACAGGGAGCTTGGACCAATCCAGCGATCCGAGGACATCAGTGGGTGCCACGTCGAGTTCGACAGCGACACCGCGGACAACGGCGTCACCCTTCATCCAGGGGAGCCAGCCGTTCACTGATAAATCGAAAGACCAGCTGCGGGCAGGTGGCTCTGGTTCCTCGGCGATGCGCTCTACCGGCCCACCGCCGAGATCGGCGGCCGCGGCTGGCGCGTTAGACCACGAGACTTGCCAGATCACGGCCGCGGCGAGCCACAATGCACGATTGTGTGTCGGTCTGAACATTCTTGACCTCAGGGAAAGAACTAGGCGTCTGGGACGCTTGATCCGAAATTGCGGACACGAACCCAATGGCGCATCTTAGACGATGCCTCCGGGCCGCGAGCGACACCCGGTAGGGGCTGCGATGGTTTTCGGGACGATCGTGTCTAAGCCGCAACGCAATTACCACCAGCGATATTTGCCAGCTCTACGCCCGGTGGTGTTCAGCCTTGCAAGAACGTCAGGCTATTTCTTCAGACGTGCCTCTATCTCGGAAATTTCCGCGCCGCAATCGGGCGACACTTTCTCCTTGTTGTCGATCAGGCACTGCGCAATACGGCCTTCACCCGGTTCGACAGCGCTACAGAGCTTTTCGATGTCGGGGTCACATGTGTCTGCGGCCCGCATGAGATCGCTGACAAGGAACTCGATCCTGTCGGCGGTGTCGAAGATTGCCCCAAAGCATTGATCACTGATCTTGTCTTCGTGCGCCATCATGCAAAACACGAGTCGCCCCTCACCGGGCGTGACCTGACCGCAGAACTTCTTGAGATCGGCGTCGCAGCTATCTAAGAGCTTCTCAGCCACGGCGTCAGCCTTGGCGAGGGCCTGCTTGGCGATCTCACTTTCGGCAATGGCATCCGAGTTTATCGATACCAATGCTACTGCGCCTACAAGTGCAGACAGGACCAGATTGTTTTTCATTACTCCCCCGGCAGATATTCTGAATTGAGAATGTTATGCTCTCTTCATGAGTTCCGCATTCTGTT
>CAZDNY010000225.1:0-5945 GCA_964506885.1 uncultured Hyphomicrobiaceae bacterium
GAGGTCAGCGCGAAGGGCAAATCGCGCGGATCGGTGGGCAGGCAGCGCAGCGCAGCGAAGCCGGCGCGCACCAGGGAAATGCGGTGACGATGCTGCGGGACAATTCTCAGCGCGCCGATATAAGGCAGTCGGGCCGGCATGCCGTCGACGTAGCAGGCATGGACGATCCGCTCGCACAGGCCAATGGCTTCGTTGCTGTCATCGCAACGGGCGATGATGAAATCATGAGCGAGCTCCGCGCCGAGAGCGCTCGCAAACGCGTCGGGTTCGCGCTCCAGCGTCACCTGGTAGCGTCCGCCCATCGGCGTCTCTCGCAACAGACGCCGCAGGTCGGGCTCGTCGGTGCGTGTGGCGCGGGTAAAGCTGATCCCGCCGGCGCGGGCCAGAGCCATCGTGCCTGCTTGCGCCATCGTCAAGCAACCTGCAGCCAGCGTCCATGCCATGACGGGTCGCCGAGCGGAAAGCCATCGCGCTGTCCGAGTTCGGCGCGGTGCATGACATTGATGGGGAGGAAGTTTCGCATCATCAGGGGATCGGCGCGGTTGACCTTGTCGAGAATGCGCGTGGCGATGCTGCTCCAGCTGTAGAAACGGCGGCGCGCGGCAAGGCAGCCTTGGCGGATGTCGTCGGGCTCGGCGCCGAGCGGGCGAAACGGCAGATCGTTGTAGCGATAGCGATCGTCGAGCCACCAGTTTTCGTAGATCAAGCGGTTGTCCTGCTGCAACTGCCGGTAAAGAGGTGTACCGGGAAACGGCGTCAGGTGATTGAAGGCGGCAATGTAGAAGCGGTGGTCGATGGCGAACTGCGCGGCTTCCTCGAATGCCTCGTGGCGGGTCTCGCCGTATCCGAAGACGAAGGTGCCGTAGACGCGGATGTCATGGCGGCGCAGGTTCGACAGGGCTACGCCGAAACCGCCCTTCATGGTGTTGAACGACTTGCGCATGGCGCGCAGCACGGCGGGGTCGAGGCTCTCAAAGCCGATCAGAACGCCGACACAGCCAGCCCGGCGCAGGCGCGCGAGGAACGCTTCGTCATGGGCGGCATTGATGCTCATCTGCGTGATCCAGCGCACGCCGAGCGGCGCGATGGCCTCGGCCAGATCAGCGGCAAACTCCAGGTCTGCGGCGAAGTTGTCGTCAACGAAGAAGAAGACGCGCGCGTCCTCTTTGAAGCTTTGCAGTTCCGAGACGATCGCATCGATGGGACGGTGGCGCGCGGTCCGGTCGAAAAAGGTCTGGATGGCGCAGAAATCGCATGGGAATTTGCAGCCGCGGCCGGTTTCGATCAGGCGGATCGGCAGATAGCGCTTGCCGCGAAACAGGCTGCGGTCATAGCGCACGCTGGCCAGATCGGGCTGCGCATCGGCCTTGTAGATGCGCTTGAGGCGGCCATGACGCGCATCATCGATCAATTCCGGCCACAGGTTCTCCGCTTCGCCGATGACGACGGCTTCGGCATGGCGGGAGGCCTCGTCGGGTGCGAGCGTCGCATGAAACCCGCCCATGACGACGGGTACGCCGCGGGCGCGAAAGTCCGACGCGATCTGGTAGGCGCGCTTGGCCGTGTAGGTCTCGATGGGAATGGCGACGAGGTCGGCGGGCCGGTCGAAGTCGATCGCCTCCATGCGATCATCGAAGAAGGTGATCTCCACATCGGGTGGCGTCAGTCCGGCGAGCGCGGCGATGGGCAGTGGCTCCATCTGCCAGGTGCGCATATAGCGCGTTCCGGGCTTGCGGCCGATGGCGGGGTGCACCAGCGTCAGGCGCATTACGCGGCCTTCCCGCGCACCTGCGGCCAGTCACAGGTGTAGTGCGTCTTCAAGTGGTGAGCGAAATAGCGATAGCCGAGATTGACGGTGACGGCGAGCGGCAGGTCGATGCGCGCCTTGGCGAGACGGCGCGCAATGGAACCATAGGAATAAACCTTGCGCCAGGCGCGCTCGTGGCCTTCGCCAAGTTCCTCAGGTGACATGTGCCGCGGTTGGAAGACGACGTGCTGGGCATCGTAAAGGTCCCAGTTGCGCGTCAGGATGCGGCCTTGCCCCTCGAGACGATGATAGAGGGGTGTCCCTGGGAACGGCGTCAGCACGGCAAAGCGCGGCAGATCAATACCGGCCTCGATGACGAACTCGGCGGTGCGATCGAAGACGCCGGTGTCGTCGTCGTCGTTACCGAAGACGAAGCAGCCCTGAATGGCGATCTTGAGCCGATGCAGATCGTCGACCAACGCCAGATAGCGTTCGGGGTCGTTGAACTTCTTGCGGATCGTGGCAAGTCCGCCTCGGTTGATCGTCTCGAAACCGATCAACAGGCCTGAGCAACCGCTGCGCGCCATCAAGTCCATCAATTGATGATCGCGGCCAATCAGGCTGGTCGACAGGCCGAACCAGCGCACGCCGAGCGGGATCAACGCGGTGAACAGGTCGCGGGCATAATCGCGGTCTGAGATCAGGTTCAGGTCGATGAAGATGATCTTTTTCTGGCCGACGCGCCGGATATCCTCGACAACGTGATCGACCGGCTTTTGCAGCTGGCGGCGTCCCCAGGCCGTGGGCGAGACGCAGAACTCGCAGTCGTGCGCGCACGCGCGAGTCGCCTCGAACACGGCCTGTGTCAGGTATTTGCGCCCGTCCAGCAGATCGCGGCGCGCAAATGGCAAATTGTCGAGCTTGAATTCGCTACCCTGGTCGTAGCGCGGCTTCATGATGCCGTTTGCGAAATCACGCAGCAGAGCCGGCCAGCTTTGTTCCGCATAGCCGACGCAGATGGCGTCGGCGTGACGCTGTGCTTCCTGCGGCATCAGCGTTACGTGCGGACCGCCAAGCACGGTCTTGATGCCGCGCGCGCGGAAGTGCGCCGACAGCTCGTAGGCGCGGTTGGCGCAGCCAGTGAGCACGGTGAAGCCGATCAGGTCCGCGTCGAGATCGAGCGGGATTTCATCGATGCCTTCGTCGATGAGCGTGAATTCGATATCGAGGTCGTGCGGGGCGAGTGCGGCGAGAGTCGTCAGCGTCAGTGGCTGGTAACGCAGCGACTTCTTGAAGATGCCGCCGCGGGTGCGATAGAGCGGGCCCTTCGGCGAAAGCAGAGCGATTTTCATGAGGGTCAGCCCACCGTCGTCAGTACTGAGCTTTGTACCAAGCAGCACGGCGGGCGACAACACGCCATGCTGGGGCCGGTGTTGGGCAAGGCAGTCCCACGGTTCATGGCCGATTCTCATCGCTGCGAATAATGGCGAGCGGCTTGAGATCACCCAGGCGGCGGCCTGATCGGCTCTCTTGCGCGTGAAATTCTGCCCGAAATCCCGGCCTTGGAACAGTGACGAGAGGTCCAAGCTGACCGATACGACGCGCGTAGGCATATTGCGGGTTGTGACGCAGTTGTTCTTCCACCCGGCCGATCTCGTCGGGCCTGGGTTCAGCGGCGTCATCGACCCACAACTCGTAGTGCGGTTTGGGCGCGGTGCGCGGGCGCAGTGCCGCCGGCACGCGGAGGCAGGACAGCGCCCGGGCAACAAAGGCTTCATCGAGTTTTTCACCGACGAGATCGCTGACGAATGCGGCGCGGCCTTCGAACGCAAGCCGCGGTGTCGCCTGTTCGACGCCGACGCAGCGGACCATGTCACCCATGTCATAGCGGTAGAGCCCGCCATGCGTGGTGACGAGCACGCGGTAGGCCGTGCCCAGCTCGAGCTGGTGGGCTCCACAGGCCTGCTCGTTTTCGCCGACGAACTCCAGAACGGTGCTGGTCAGCGCGGGAATGGCGCCCGGCCCCTCGCCCCGCGGCAAAGTCATGGCCGCTTCGGTGGCCATCAGGCCCTTCGCCTGCAGCGCGGCATGCGGACAGACCTCGCCGAGGCGCCTTGCATAGAGCTGCGAGGCGCCGTCGGCCCAACAGGAGATCGTGTCGAGTCGCGGCCACAACAAGGTTGTATTAACCGCTCCGCTGCTCAACGCCTTCGCCAGCCGATCACGCGCGCTCTTATCGAGGCGTTCGGCCACCGCGTCCGCGCAGCCGGGTAGTGCGTCGATCAGTTCGAGAAAGAACGTCGGGCTCCACACAGAGACGAATGACAGATCTGGCGCGGATACGAGATGGGCAAGCGTGGTCACGCGCCACGCCTCGACGTCGGCGATGCGCCCGACATCGGGCGGCACTGCGAGCAGCGATGCGAAGGCAGCGGCCAGGTCCTGCCCCAGATAGGCAGCATCCGATGCCAGGCCCACGGGCAAGCCGCCCGGCGTATCTGTGGGCGTGCGGGTGGCCGGACTGATCGCAACGTAGCTCGTGCCGGCGGCAATAGCAGGTCGGCGTGCCAACAGGTCATGGAGCCAGGGCAGGATTGCCGCGCGGTAGGCTGCAAGTCCCGCCGCGGTGAGCGCGATGAGCTTGCCGCCGGATTGCGAGCCACCGGTTTCCTCGAACGCGACGACGGGCGCTTCCGTCAACACGCCCGGTTCGCCGGCAGCCATGCGCGCGATCGACGGCGCCAGATCGGCGTAAGTGCTAACCGGCACAGCGTTGCGAAAGTCATCGATGGTCTTGATGTGCGCAAACCCGTAAAGGCGGCCATATTCGGATTGCGCGTTCGCCTGGAGGATGGACGTCAACAAGCGCTGCTGGCTCGCTGCGGGATCCGCCAGGGCTGCCGACAGCGCCTGTGCTGGCTTTCTTGCCGCCGCAGCTATGGCCTGCCAGCCGCTCACGCGTGCGATCCTCGTGCAAAGCCTTGCGTGAACAGGCGGCGCGTCAGAGGCCGCATATTGTCGTGGCTCAAGGCACACAGACAAACGAGTTCGTCGCCGTCGATATAGCGGGGATTGCGTTGCAGGAAGAAGCGTACCTCGGGACGCGCCATCTCTCGCGGCGTGGGAACAGCCAGATCGGGTGCCAAATGTCCATGCGAACGCTCGAAGGAAACGACGCCAGTGCGCGCGTCATAGGCCGGCCCGAAAAGCTTTCCGGCGATGGCATCCTTGAGCGTCTCCAGCGCCGAGTCGGCAGTTCCGCGCCAGTCAGGTACGAAGCGCAGTCCGAAGGCCGGCAGGTAGCGGTAGGTACGATGGCCCTTGACGATCAAGAGCCAGTAGAGGGGCACGTCGGGCGCCTCGGCGGCGATGCGGCCGATCAGACGAATCCAGGCGTAGGAGAAGGCTTGCGAGCCCCAGTAGGCCGGATCGATGATGGTATCGCCCGAAAAGACGACGCGCAGCGGCCGGCCGCCAATTTCCATTCGCGATACGGCGAGTGTGGAGAACCCTTGCAGACGGTCGGTGCAATCGCGCAGGAGGACAGCGTAGTCCTTCGCGGCCAGCGCGCTTTCGAAGCGCGCCCGCGTGGTCGCATCGTAGTGGCGCGAGAACAGAGCATACATGTCGTCGCGCGTTGCCTGGGAGAGGCCGGCGGCTTCGGCCACCACCGCATCGAGCACACGGGAACGGTTGTCGGGCCGCGACACGGCAGGGCTCTTGCTTCGGCGTTAGGGCGGGATTGTTACAGTGGTCTGGATATCATCTGCCGTGCGATTTGGCGATGCCGGGGCTGGCGACCCTGGTCGGACGCTCCGGGAAAGCCGCAAATACAGGTGCCAGGTGAGGATCTGCCCCGGTCCGGCGACCGTCGGCGCCCGATGGGATCTCATGCCGCCGGAGCCCTGCGCCTGCCTGCGGCATGCCCGCCCGGTCGACCGTTCAGATGCGTTCATCATTGCCCCCGCGGGCCGCAGCCGCTAGAAGCCACCCCATCACCACCAGCCATCACGGACGACCTACTGGCTCATGCTCATCTATCGGGAATTTCATTTCGAGGCCGCGCACTTCCTGCCGAGCGCCCCTCTCGGACACCCCAATTCGCGGGTGCACGGGCACTCGTTTCGCGCGCGCATCACGGTGGACGGCGAGCCCGACCCCGAGACCGGTCTGGTGATGCATTTCGATGATCTCAGCG
>CAZDNY010000226.1:0-5932 GCA_964506885.1 uncultured Hyphomicrobiaceae bacterium
CGTTTCGCGTCGGATCAGGCGGCGAACCACCAGCGTTCGCTCAGGCGGTGGCCGCGGAGTGGAAGCGAACTTCGTAGACGGGACACTCGTGTGATCGGGAATTTTGCCCATCTCAGGCGACCACGTGCGGTCGGCTGGATGATCCTTGGCCTTGCAGCGGACTTTGCCTCACATGCGGATTGCCGAATTCGAGACCGTCACGCCCGATATCAATGAAGCGACCTTACCCTGCCGTCTGGAACAGCGGGCAGCGACATGGGGCCCCGCGCTGCTTCTGGCACTTCTGATCCCGCTGGCGTTGCTATTGCTGACACCGCTGGCGGTCATTGCCGGTGAAATCGCGGTCAATCCTGGCACCCGTGCCGGGCTGCTTGCGCACCCGGGCGGGGCTGCGAAAATCGGTTTGGGCCTCGGCCTCGTGGCGGTGCTGATCGGCTGGCCGGTGCGGGCCCTTCTCGATCGCGTGGGGCGCCGGCGCGTCGTTCTCATCGACCGGCAGACCGTGTCGGTGACGGACAAGGGCCTTCTCAGGTCGCGGACCTGGCAGCGTTCCCTGGCCAGCTATCTGGGCTTGGCTCACCACGTGCGCACCACACATTCCGGGCTGCGCCACGAACTGATCCTGGTCCACGCCAAGCGCAAGGACTGTGTGCTCCTGGGCATTGCTTCGCACATGAGCGACGGCGAAATTCGCGCCCTGGCGCAGCGCCCGGGCGGTCCTACCGGTCCGGCTGCGGCGCTCTACCGGCGCGCTCCCGCCGGTCTGCAGCCTCTGATCGTCGGCAGCGTCCGCGACGACCTGGCTCCTGCAAGGGGCTGAATGGCATGGGCGGACGTCGTGCTCCGGGCCAGTTCACGGATTAAAAAAAGCAGTGTCATCCCTGCTGTGTGCCCAGATATAGCCCATGTTTTGGCGCCGATTGTGTTGGATTGCGCGATGAAGCGCGCGTCTGAGGGATCATTGGGACGGTCCTGCGCCTCGAGACAGCGTTGCGGTGCCTCATAGGCGGCAGGATAGATTTATGTTTTGTGAGTTGGAGATGCGCCGCACCAGCGGTATGGGTGATTGCGCACCAAGCCTTGATCGAGGGAGCATTTCGGGCATGACCAGCGTATCGCGACCGACCGACGCCTTCGCCGAGCCATTTCATCGGCGTTGGGGCCGCTGCGGCGGTGTACTGATGGCACTGGTGCTGACGATGGCGGTGCTCGTTCCACAAGGCGCGCTGGCGGGCGAACCTCCCGCGCGCTACATGCAGCGCGTGGCCAAGGACCTGATCAGCGCGGCGCGGTCGAATTCAGCGAGTGCTTTCGCGCAGGCGGTGCGTTCGCACTCCGATTACCGCAGCATCGGGCTGTACTCGCTGGGCGCCTATGCACGGGGGCTGCCGAGTTCCGACCGCAATTCCTATTTCTCCGGCATGATCAAATTCATCGCCCGGTACGCGGCAACCAATGCTCCCAAGTACCCCGTGGCGAGTGCCGTCGTGACAGGCCAGACCGAAGAGACCAAGTCGGGCGTGCATGTCGACACGCGCGTGACGCTGAACGACGGGACGTCTTATGACGTGCGCTGGCTTCTGGTGCGCCGGGGCTCGACCTGGAAGGTTCGCGATGCACAGGTTCTCGGCTTCTGGATGAGCCCGTTCCTGAAGAACCTGTTCGAGAGCTACATCTCGGAGAACGGCGGCAACCCGCGCGCTCTCGTCGTCGCACTCAACAGATAACAGATCTTTAACCGGTCATACGGATCATTTGTCTTCGGAGCTTTTGCTCGGTCGAGGGCTTCTTCCGCGTGTCTGCTCGGCTGTGCACAGTTGTGTTCGCGCACCTGTCGTCCTCGTGTTGCCCACTCAATGCCGACGTGGTTGTCTTTACGCTATTGAGGCGGTCCGCCCTTGTTTTGGCCGAATCCATGGGCAGTTTGTTTCGAGTGGGGAGGCACAAATTCAGGCTTTGACGTTCGAGGACGACGATGATTGCCAAACCCGCGATCAGGGCAACCTTTACGGATCATTTGACCAAGTGGTGGCATGGGCAGGCCTCGAGCCTGGCGTCGCACAACTCAGCGATGCCCTTGCCCCGCGCCGACGCAACTGAATTGTGCTGTATCTGTGCCCGCGACACCGGGGTTGCCGTCACGACGCCTGTCGACAAGCGTGTGGGCTACGTCATCGGCGTCGGCCAACTGTGTCCCAGTTGCTCGTAACCCAGCGCGCCGGTCCCGGCCAGGGCCGGCAAACGCTCACCCCAGACTACCGAGACAATTGCGCGGCGATGGCGTCGAGCGCTTCAGCCGCGCGGCTGGCATCGGGGCCGCCGGCCTGAGCCATGTCGGGGCGTCCGCCACCCCCCTTTCCGCCGCTTTTTTCGGACGCCAAGCGGACGAGATCGACGGCGTTGAATTTCTCCGTCAGGTCCTTGGTGACGGCGACGACGATACCAAGCTTGCCATCTGCAGACGCGTTGGCGACGGCAACGACACCCGAGCCGACTTTGGCGCGGCCCTCGTCGGCCAAGGACTTCAAGTCCTTCATGTCGACACCTGAGACGTTGAGGGCGAGATACTTTGTGCCGCCGATCTCCTTGACCGCGGAGGCCGCCCCGTCGCTGCCGCCGCCGCCCATGGCCGCTTGGCGCCTGGCATCGGCAAGCTGACGTTCCAGAACCTTGCGTTCTTCGACCAGCGCCTTGACACGATCTACGACCTCTTCAGGGCGGATCTTCAAGAGCGCTGCCGCCTCGCGCAGACGGCGGTCCTGGTCGGCCAGATACTGACGCGCGCTGTCGGCCGTGAGTGCCTCGATGCGGCGAACGCCCGACGCGCTGGCGGCCTCGGCGACGACGCGCACGAGACCGATGTCACCGGTGCGCTTGACGTGGGTGCCACCGCACAGTTCCACCGACCAGGCCTTGTTGTGCGGCCCCTCGCCTTGCGGAGCCCCCATGGAGACGACGCGCACTTCGTCGCCGTACTTTTCGCCGAACAACGCCATGGCACCCGATGCGATCGCATCGTCAACGGCCATGAGCCGCGTTTCGACGGGCGCGTTCTGCAGAACGATCTGGTTGGCCAATTCCTCCACCTCGGCAATCTCTTCCGCGCTCATCGGCTTGGGATGGGAGAAGTCGAAACGCAGACGGTCGGGCGCCACCAGCGAGCCCTTCTGCGCGACGTGCGTGCCCAGCACCTGGCGCAGCGCTTCGTGGAGAAGATGCGTTGCGGAGTGGTTGGCGCGCGTGGCGGTGCGGCGCGCGTGGTCGACCTGCAGTTCGACCGCCTCGCCCGCCTTGAACGTTCCGCTCTCCACAACGCCGGAATGCACGAACAGATCGCCGAGCTTCTTTTGCGTATCATCGACGCGGAAGCGGGCGCCCTTGGGTCCCAGGATCACGCCCTGATCGCCGACCTGGCCGCCGGATTCGCCATAGAACGGCGTCTGGTTGAGCACGATATGAGCCTTGTCACCGGCCTTGAGCGCCTTGACCTGCTTGCCGTCCTTGACCAGCGCGCGGATCTCGCCCTCGGCCGTCTCGGTATCGTAGCCGAGGAAGTCGGTGGCACCGGCGGCGTCGCGGATCTCGAACCAGACGCTCTCGGTGGCGGCCTCGCCTGAGCCTTTCCAGGCCTTGCGGGCTTCGGCCTTCTGCTTCTCCATGGCCGTGTTGAAGGCTTTGGTGTCGACACCGATGCCGCGGGCCCGCAGCGCATCCTCGGTCAGGTCGAGGGGGAAGCCGTAGGTGTCGTAGAGCTTGAAGGCAACGTCGCCGGGGAAGGTCGCGCCTTGCTGGAGGCCGCTCGATGCTTCGGCGAGCAAACCCAGTCCCTTGTCGAGTGTCTTTTTGAACTTGGTCTCCTCGAGCTTCAAGGTCTCGGTGATGAGGGCCTGTGCACGAATGAGTTCCTGGTAGGTGTCGCCCATCTGGCGGATCAGCGCAGGGACCAGGCGGTACATCAGCGGCTCATTGGCGCCCAGCAGATGCGCATGGCGCATGGCGCGGCGCATGATGCGGCGCAGTACATAGCCGCGACCCTCGTTGGAGGGCAGCACGCCGTCGGCGATAAGGAAGCTGGTTGCGCGCAGATGGTCGGCGATGACGCGGTGGCTTGCCTTTGCCTCGCCCTGCGCTTCGACGCCGGTCGCTTCGACGGATGCGGCGATGAGAGCGCGGAACAGATCGGTCTCGTAGTTGTCGTGCGTGCCCTGCAGGACGGCAGCGATGCGTTCCAGCCCCATGCCGGTGTCGATCGAAGGACGTGGCAGCGCGACCCGCTCGCCGCCCTCATGCTGCTCGTACTGCATGAAGACGAGATTCCAAATCTCGATGAAGCGGTCGCCGTCGGCGTCCGCGGAACCGGGCGGGCCGCCGGGGATGCCCTTCTTGCCGTCGGGGTCGTGGTCGAAGAAGATTTCCGAGCACGGCCCGCACGGACCGGTGTCGCCCATCTGCCAGAAGTTGTCGGAGGTGGCGATGCGGATAATCTTTTCATCCGGCAGGCCGGAAATCTTCTTCCAAAGCCCGAAGGCCTCGTCATCGTCGTGATAGACGGTAATCATCAGGCGCTTGGCGTCGAGACCGAACTCTTTGGTCACCAGCGTCCAGGCAAGCTCGATCGCGCGCTCCTTGAAATAATCGCCGAACGAGAAATTTCCGAGCATCTCGAAAAAGGTGTGGTGGCGCGCGGTGTAGCCGACGTTGTCGAGGTCATTGTGCTTGCCGCCGGCGCGCACGCATTTCTGCGAGGTGACCGCGCGATTGTAGGGGCGCGTCTCCTGGCCGGTGAAGACGTTCTTGAACTGCACCATGCCGGCGTTGGTGAACATCAACGTCGGGTCGTTGCGCGGGACGAGCGGGCTCGATGCGACGACCTCGTGATCGTTCTTGGCAAAGTAGTCGAGGAACGCTTTGCGAATCTCGTTGACGCCGGTCATGCTCGGGCCCTTGAGGCAAGGTCGTTACCGGTAGGGACGAAACGCCATCGTCCACGCCCGGATCGGACCGGATTGAAACTCAGTTGGACAGACACGGGCCGAACCCTGGTCAGGCCCTGCCGCCCGCCGCTTCGTCGCCGCAATGGACCGCCGCACCCCCCTTGCGGCGCGCACCCGGACAATCGAGCGCCTTCACCCGCATCGCGCGCGGTCGCGGCATGCTGCCTTCCCCATACGCGAACCGGTCGGGTCGAAGCACGCCCCTTTTAACGGGGCTCTGCGGGAGTGTCTACAAATGCGCTCTGGCGCTGCCGACCCGGGTCATGCGGTCCCCAAATGCCGGTTTGAACCGGACAGCAACGCCGTTGCGTCGGTGGTGCGACCGCGCCGGGACCCGGCGCTCCGGGAAGGCATGTGACGCATAGCCCAAACGCGCGCAGGCGGCGCCTGCCCGAAGACCGGCGACCGCACCACACCATCTGTCGGCACCATCCGTTGTCGTTGCAGCGCCGCCCCCACGCACCGGCTGAGCGCGCGCGGTGCCGACTGCCTACGAGCGCATGGCGCGGGGAATACTATGAGCGCTTGGCGCGCGCCTTGGGCTCCTCGCCGCCGTCCTCGCCATCGACTGCCGGGGCTTCAGCGCTGGCGGCATCGGGATCGGCGTCCACCTCGGGGGTCACCAGCATCTGATCGACGATGAGACCGGCATTCTGGCGAATGGCCCGCTCGATTTCGGCGGCGATCTGCGGGTTGTCCTTCAAAAACGTCTTGGCGTTCTCGCGACCCTGGCCGACACGCTGGCCGTCATAAGAGAACCAGGCTCCGGACTTTTCGACGATGCCGGCCTTAACGCCCAGATCGATCAACTCGCCGGTCTTGGAGATGCCCTCGCCGTACATGATGTCGAACTCGACTTGTTTGAAGGGCGGGGCGACCTTGTTCTTGACCACCTTGACGCGGGTCTGGTTGCCGACCACCTCGTCGCGGTCCTTGAT
>CAZDNY010000227.1:0-5907 GCA_964506885.1 uncultured Hyphomicrobiaceae bacterium
GTGCGGCAACATCCCACATATCGTCTTCGCCCCAGGAGGCGCTGACCGAGAAGCCGCCGAATGTCGGCGAATCGTAGCGGACCACATTAAGCGTGACGCCGTTGCAGTCGCCGCCGATTCCGTCGCCGATGGTGTGGCAGAAACCGAGAGCGTTGACATTGCTGAGGCCGTCACCATCGATATTGAGCCAATTGGCGGGAACCAGAGAACCCGAACCGTCGACCAGGATCGCGGCATTGTCCGACGCATGGGACATCTTGCCGAGGCTGAGCTTGCCGAGCGTTTCGCTCTTCAAGAACCAGTAGGATTGCAGAACGTAGATGCCCTGTCCGGTGTCATTGACACCTGCCAGATTGGCTGACTCGTCGCTCGCAGCGCTGTAGGAGAACGCATCCACGGTGCCGACTTCCACATGGATCACGTAACAGGCCGAGGTGCCTGGCGTGATCTGGGCCGCGCCGGTCAGCTTGAAGTGCGACTGCAGCGTGCGGCCGATGCCGGTCACGTAGACGTTGGATTCCTGCCCGTCGTCCCACCAGACGACCTGCTCGGCGACCCAGCCGGAAATCGTGAGAGAGACCTTGCGGTTGCCCTTGCGGACCGTAGTGGCCTCGAGTTCTGCAATGCGCTCTTCGAGGTCAGCGCAGCAGTTGCCGCCGAGATCGGCAGCCTGGGCGCTAGTGGCCGTCAGTCCGCCTGCGAGCAGACCAGCAGCCACGGCGGCGCCGAAACCATACTTTTTCATTTTTACCTACTCCCGTCTGCTTACTTGTGTGCGGCTGCCCAATTGGCCCCCCGCGACGCATCAGCGATCTTTCGGCCCCCACCGAATCACCGCTCGGCTTAGGAATTAACCAGAAGCGTCTGGCAAGGGGAACGGGTCACGAAGGCTAGGCCTGTGGATTGGTTGCCGCTAGTGGCGCTGATGCAACGCAAGGATTTGGCCTGAAATTCAGTGTTCTCGGGTTCCCTCAGGCGAATCAGCGGCTTGTGGATAAAGCTTGATCTGAGCCTATCAGCGGGTGACCCTGTGGATGAGATGGCGCGCGACCAGTACGACGAAGACGACGAAGAACGCCATGCCGTGGGTCACGAGGACCATGTCGGGGCGATCGGCGTACTGGGCCAGGACGAAATGCTCGTAGAATTTCGGCTGGAACCGCTCGGCCTGCCCGTAAAGGACGCGATACTGGTCCTGCATGGCGTCGAGCAGCAGATAGGTCTTGGCCAGCGCGGTGCCGTTGATCCAGTCGAAAATGCCCGCGCCGATCAGCGCGAATAACCTGGCCAGGGCGTTCCAGCTGTCGATGGCCCTGCTGTAGATGAACAGCAGCGCGAAAAGCGCGATGTGGACGGTAATGAACACCTGCCAGATGAAGTCGATCTGGGTGCGTGTGTCGATGATCGCCTCGATCAGCACGCCTTCGGCCAAGACACTCGTATCCATCGCGCGCAACAACTCCCTCGACGCCGCTTCTTCCGGCTCCGTACTCACCGATATCTGCCATCGATCATAATGGACTGCCATGGTGACGGCCGTGCGCAGGCCGCGCGGGCCGGGTGCCTGTGGCGCAATGGGCACGCTCTGGCCGGCGTGCCCGCCGGAGTGCCGGCGCGGGTGTCAGCGATTGATGCGGCTCGCAGCGCGTGCGCTCGGTTCTGCCGGTTCTTCGGCTTTGCGCAGGGCGCGGACGACTTCACCGACAAGATCGCGGACGCGGACCGGCTTGGCTTCGATGAAGGGCAGCGGGCGGCAGACTTCGATGGCGGCGGCGCCGATGCGCGCGGTCAACGCACCGTTGAAGACGCCCTCGCCGAGGCGGCGTGATAATCGCCGCACGAGATCCTGGCCGAGAAACTGGCCGATCAGATCGTCGGTCATGGCGATGCCGCCGGTGGCAATGATGTGGGTGATGACCATCCGGCCCAGGCGCAAAGCGCCGAGTACGCCCGGGCGGCCGCCATAGAGCGTGGCCAAGCCGCGCAGCATGCGGACGTTTTCGACCAGCACATAGAGTATGGCGAACAGAAAAATCGGCGAGATCGCGGTGACGATGCTGACCCGCTTGGCTGAGGTCAGGATCGCCCGGCGTGCTTCGGCGTCGAGCGGGACGATGAGTTCGCGTTCGGCGAGTGCCATCAAGGCGCCGGGATCGTGGACGTCGCGCTCGTGCTCGCGAAATCGCGCAAGGCCCCATTTCTGGTCGGGGCGATGGGCGTAGAGCGCGCTGATGCGGCGCACTGCCAAGCGTTCGGCCTTGCCGTCGCCCGCCTCTATCGCATTGACGACGTCGGACTTGATGCGGGCCAGGCGCGACAGGCGCGAAAAACCGATCAGCTCGCGAATGAGCAGTACGGTGGCCGCAACGGCGGCGACGACCATCAAAGCGTAGGCCGTCCAGCCGACGATGTCGTCGCGGGCGAGGGCAGCTGATACAAGGCGTGCGAACCAAGCCCCCAGCCCGAGGAGAAAGAGGCCGGTCAACGCCGAAAGCAACAGGCTGCCCCAGTCGAACCCGCGCCTGAGGTCGGTGATCGTGGGACGGCCACGCTGCGTCGCTTCGTCGGCAGATGCGGCTTCAGCGCTGGTGCCGTCCGGTTCGGCCGCACGTACGGTCTCGGGGGCGGCCTCGGCGGGCGGCGCCACTTTCAAGGCCGGATCATCGGGTGCGAAGACGCGTGGCCGGCGATGTTTGTCGTTCTGTGTCATTTGAGGCGATCCGAGAGCAGGAAGTCGAGCGCCCGGTCGAGGCGGATATGCGGCATGGCGACGGGCCGGCCGTCGGTTGCCGACAGGGCGAGGCGCGGTGGCCGGAAGCGGATGACGTCGACCGGCCGGCTGCCGGCGGGCTGCGTCTCCAGCGCTTCGAGGGCTGCGGCGGGATCTTCAGGAAGGTCGCCGGGAAAGATCGCGACCTCGGTGTTGCCATCGAAGGTGCGGCCGTCGATCGTCTCACCGGGAAGCGGTGTCCCCATGATGCAGGCGAGTTGTTCACCGCCGGATTTTGCCTCGGCTTCGCGCGTGGATCTCAGGGCGGCGATTGCCATCACCTCGACGTCGGCGCCAGCGGTTTGGGCGCGGGTGATGGCGCGGCTCGTGATGTGGCGCAGCAGGGCTTCGAGGCGATCGTGATCGGCGTGGTGGAGATGGTCGGCCTTGGTGGCCGCGAACAGCAGGTGGTCGACCCGGCGCGCAATCAGGGACGACAGCCAGGTGTTGGCGCCGGGGCGGAAGGCGCGCAGCGCACCTTCCAGGGCGCGCTCCAGGTCGGTGACCGCATCCGCGCCGCCGTTCAAGGCACCGAGCGCGTCGACAAGGACGATCTGGCGGTCGATGCGGCTGAAGTGATCGCGAAAGAACGGGCGCACGATGTGCGATCGGTAGCTGTCATAGCGACGTTCCAGCAAGGCTTCCAGTTGGATGCGGCCAGGGGCGGACATCACGGCGTGTGGCGCGCGTGGCAGGGGGAAGAACGTCAACAGGGGCGAGCCCTCGTGGTCGCCGGGCATGAGAAAGCGGCCGGGAGACAATGTGGCGATGCCGCCATGGGCGGCGCGAATGGCTGCCAGATAATCGGTGAAAAGCCGGGCGCCCTTAAGCGCAATCTGCTCGGCGTCGCGGTTGGCGCCGTCTGGCGCGTCGAGCGCGTCGAGAAATGCCGTCAAGGCAGCGGCAGCCGGCGTGTCACGATGGGCGCCCACATGAGCGAGTGTCGCGTCGGCCCAATCGCGATAGCCTTGTTCCAGGAGCGCTAGATCGGTGAGCCACTCGCCGGGGTAGTCGACGATATCGACGTGGAGGCGCGCCGGGCCCAGCATGCGCCAGAGTGCCGCTTCGGGCTCATATTCGATGGTGACCCTCAATTCGGAGATGCGACGCGTGGACTTTGGCCATTCGGGTGGATCGCCCGACAGGTCGGCCAGATGCCGCTCGTAATCGAAACGCGGGACGTCGTCGTCGGGCTGGGGTTCGAGAAAGGCGCGCAGGATGCGGCCTTCGGCGTGCGGTTTGAAGAACGGCAGGCGGCCGCCCACGATCAGATTGCGCACGAGCGATGTGATGAACACGGTTTTGCCGGCGCGCGACAGCCCGGTCACCCCGAGGCGCAGGGACGGTGTGAAGAAATCGGAGACATAGCTGCCGGTCTGGCGCAGAGCGTCGGTTGCGGCGGTGGTGATGGATTGGAGCGGCAAAAGGCAAAGCCTCGTTGGAGGGAGACCAGTGTTCCTTCCGGCTCTGGGGCTTGGTCGATAGACTGCCGCAAGGCAAACCGAGTGAGGGAGCCGGAACACTAGAGTGGCGGCTCGAGGCGCAGACCGCAAGATGGCGTCTGGCCCGCAGCGACGATGCGCCGGGTCCTCAAGGTCATACCGCTCGTGCGGCGTCAGGCGCCGTAAACCAGGACGAAGACGCCTGCGAAGACGACGACGGTTCCCATCAGCACGATTGCGGCGGATCGCATGAATTCGATCATCACACAGTCCCCATTTTCGCGGGGCGTCGAAGCGGCACGGCCTGGCGCACCCGCTGCGGAATAAGGAAACATCCCAGCAGATTCGTATGAAGGAAGCGTTTCGATGCGAATGAGCGGAAACGGCCACCCGCGTTGCCGGGGTGGCCGTTTGTCAGGGGTAAGGGTGAAAATATCTTCAGTTGCCGGGATCAGCAGCCGTAGCCGCCGCGTTCCATGCACCGGCGCATCTTGGCGCGCAGATCGGCCTTCCAATCGCGCGCGTCGTTGCGACCGTCACGGCGTCCCTCGCGGCGGCCAGCCTTGTAGCCCTTCTCGTAGCCGACCTCGTAGCCGTTCTTGTAGCCGCGAATATATTCCGCCGAATAGGACGGTGCCGCCTTTCGGGCTGCATAACCGTAGCGGCCGCCGCGCAGGAGTTCGCGGACGTAGGACTTCTTGTAGGCGTTCTTGTAGCCGTCCTGGTAGCCGTGCTGGCGGCCGACCTTCAAGCCGTGCTGATAGCCAGCGGCATAGTCGCCCGTGGGCGGGCTGTAGGCTTTCGCCGGCGTTGCCATCAACATCATGAGTGCAACGAAGGGAAGTGCGAAGAGTGCAAGAAGATTGCGGGGGGCGAGGGTGGCGGCGCGGGCTGACATCGAATGATCCTCCAGGTTTGAAATGTGTGTCTGTCTGCCGTGTCATCGCCACATTGGCAGAGGCGCTCTGAATCGTTTTTGAACGCTGCGTTTAATCACGGTTCATCTAAGCTGACCGTCGGAAGTCACTGTTGAGAGGGGTAATTGCACCGGGGCTGAAAGCCCGGATCGGACGGCGCGCTTGCGCGGCGAAGGCCCGTTGAGATAGGTCGCGCGTGCTGCACGCTACAGGCGCGGCCGTGACCTTTTGCAGATGGCCGGCGGACTTCAAGGGTGGCCACGCGTGCAGACCGGAAATGCGTTTTGACATGAGAGGGGTTGGCTCGCGCACGCTTGTTTTGCGTGGGGGGAAGCAGGGGGACGCGTACGCGAGCCGGGGGGATGGGGGTGTGTGGGCGCGTCGGCGAACCTGTCAGCCGAAAAACATGACGAAGACGCCGGCGCCGATAACGATCGTGCCCATCAGGACAATGGCACCGGAACGAAGAAACTCGGACATCTCATCTCTCCATGAGACTGGCCCGCTTCCGATCCGTGGAAGCAGCCGTTCACCATGGAATGGAGACTAGCGATCAGCGGCTGAATGCCGCCTGAGGCTGGCGTTTAGCTGGCGTTCATGCGCCATGCCCCGATAGGGCGGATGGCTGTGTCAGCCGTGGGCGGCGGCGGCCTGTTCGATGACGTCGAGGATCTCGTTCAATGAGATCGTGAAGACGCCCGCCTCGCCGGCGTCGTAGGGCTTGCGCCACTGCTGGTAGGCTTCGGCGAAATTGGGGTCTTCGGCGGTGGGCCCGGCG
>CAZDNY010000228.1:0-5903 GCA_964506885.1 uncultured Hyphomicrobiaceae bacterium
CGGGGAGCGTGTCACGATCGCGGATCCCGAGTCCCTGGCCCGGTTCGCGGAAATCGATGCGATGATCGATCATCCCGACCCTTGAGCCGTTGTGATAACGCTTGTGATGCGGCTGGATGCGCTGCCGACGCGGTGGTTTGCCCGAGCGCAATCGTGCAACCCCTGCTGCGCAATTTGTCCGCCACCGTTGAAAAATGCGACGCCCGTTCTGGGCCCAAATGCATGCGGTCGCCCTTGGCCCTGTGCGGTTTTGGGCTGCAGGCGCGGAGATTCACGTGGCCAGCGGCATCTGTATCCATGTAAACATAGTCTGGCGTGACTAGCAGCACCCGCCGTCCGACACCGTCTGGCCGCGGCCGGGTCGACACTACATCCAGGCAGCACAAGTTGGTTTCGGGAACGGAAAAAGAGAGCCGCGCACAGGCGCGCCGGTCATGGGGCATCGGTGATATCTCCGGTGCTTTTGCCGACCTGGGTACGTTCATCCCTCTGGTTAGCGGAGTCGTGCTGGTCGGCAATTTCGATCCGATTCGGGTCTTGATCGGCTTTGGCATATTTGCGATCGCCACTGGCTTCATTTATCGGCGTCCGGTGCCCGTGCAGCCGATGAAAGCCGTTGCGGCGCTGGCGATCACCGGCAGCCTCAGCGCCGAGATCGTGTCCGCGAGCGGCATCCTGATCGGAGTCGTTTTGATCGTCCTGGCGCTCAGCGGTTTGATCGAGCGGCTGCAATCGCTGATACCGCGCAGCGTGCTGCAGGGCGTGCAGCTCGGTTTGGGCATAAGTCTCATCGCCTCCGCGATCGGCGTGTCGGGGATCAGCCCGTGGTTGTCGGGTGTTCTGGTCGGTCTGCTGCTGGCCGCGCAGATGACGGTGCTTGGTTCCTTCAGCGCGCTTGTTCTCCTGGTCGGCGGCGTGGCGATTGCCATGTTCTCAGGCGCGCCGGCGCCGTCATTGCCTGGCTTTGATGTTTCAGCCTTGGCGATCGATATTCCGCCATGGGATGCTTTCGCTCAGGCGAGCGTCACAGCGGTGCTGCCGCAGATCGCTTTGACGCTCACCAACGCGGTGCTGCTCACCGCTCTTCTTTCGGCCGACTATTTTCCGCAGTCGCGTGATCGGATCACGGCGCGCAATCTGGCATTGTCCTCGGGCAGCCTGAATGCGCTACTGACCCCGTTCGGGGCAATCCCGATGTGTCATGGGGCCGGCGGGCTCGCAGCGCACTATGCGATGGGCGCACGCACCGGCCTTGCACCAATCGTGTTCGGCTTGGCCTGCATAATCCTGGCGATGATCGCGGGGCCGTCGGCGATGACGTGGCTCAAGATGGTGCCGGGCGAGGTGGTAGCGGCGCTGCTGGCCTTTGCAGGTGTGCAGCTGATGTCGCTGAAGAAGGTTGTGCGTGCGGCACCTGCGGCGCTCCTCGTGATTGGCCTGACGGCGTTGGTATCGCTTGTGACCAATGTTGCGATCGGATTGCTGGCAGGACTGGCGGCGGCGCGGATTAAGGCGCTGCTGGAGACGCGCTGAGCGTGGCGAGGAGCCGGGCGCCACACCGGGACACGGGTCGCTTTGCAGCGGCATCGGGCGGCCTTCACGAAGGCACCGGGAATGGCTGGTCATGGGCTGCCGTCTTAGGCTAAAGTCCCATGCGCTTCCGATGCGTCCGGGCCTGACGGCCGAGGCCGCGAGGCTGATTGCGGATTGCGTCATCGTGTCAGAATAAGCAACAAAAAAGCGAGCTTAATGAAAGCCTTAGGTTCAATCGTTGCAGGCGGCTTTCCGTTGGAGCGCCGGCCTTCGACGGCGCCCGGTCGGATGGTCGCGCAGCCATTGGTGCGGTCGCGGCGCGGGGTCTGCCGGTTACGGGCGGAGTTCTAGGCCACTCATGACGAGTCTTCAGGATACGTCGCGTGCTGCCGGCAGTGCACGTCCCGCGGTTGTCATTGCCGACCGCAACCCGGTCGTTCGCGCGGGGCTTCAGGACTTTCTTTCCAAGGACGGCCGCTATGCGGTGGAACCGGCGGTCGATACGGGCAATGCGTTTCTGGAATTGTGCCAGGACCGTGCGGTTTGCGTCGGTGTCGTCGGTTGGACGCTGCCCGATATGACAGCGCTCGATCTGCTCGAGGTGGTCAAGCGGCGGCAGCTCAATGCGCGGGTGATCATCTACGCGAGCGATGATGGTCCAGACGCATTGCGCCAGGCCGTGCGCGGCGGCGCGTGGGGTTTCATTTCCAAGAACGAGGATCCTGCCGCGCTGCTGGAGACGATCGCAACGGTATCGCGCGGGCGCTTGTGCCTGCCCTACATCGATATCGAAAGGCTGACGAGCGATCCGATCGATCTTCTGACGAAGCGTGAGAAAGAATTGCTGGGCGCGCTGGCGCAGGGCTGGACAAACCTGCAGATCGGATCGCGGTTCGGTATCTCGGGCAACACCGTCAAGTATCACCTGAAAAACCTCTACGACAAACTCGGCGTGAAGAACCGCGCCATGGCCGTCGCGCTGTACATGTCGTCGCCATCGGCTCCGAACGTCAACGGTCCAGCGGTGTCGGAAGACGACTGGTAGGCGCGCTGCAATGGCGGAGGCGGCGGCGACTCTTCTTCTTGCCCGACATGCGCATCGGATTGGACGTCTATCGACGAAAGAGCGATTGCACGATGTACTCGCACGTGCGAACGTTGCTTGTGCGTTGCACTATGACGTGAGGCGCACGCGACAAACGCGCGCACGTTAGAGCGGTGTCCGTCGCTCCCACCCGAATGGGTGGCGCTGATCCCACACATTATGATCATCCCTATCCGGTTGGGTGTAATTCACCTACCCGTAACGGGTGCTTTCGTGCCCGCACGGGTGTTGCTCCTGGACGCGCGGCCGTGGGATTGTGCGCTCGGTTGCTCATGCGCCATCCGCCACATTCAAAGGCATTTCGTACAGCGCCGCCCGCGCCGATGGTTCGTGGTGCGCGCGTGTGCGGACAAGTCTGGCGTGGCGGGTGCAGGCGGGTGCTCGGCAGCCCAGCAAATAACGAACGACACTTGGAGGAGACACGATGGTGGTTCAGCCCATCTCTTCATTCCCGGCTCCAGAAGCACTTCTCGAGCCGTGCGTTTGGCGGTGAACCTTCCAGTCGCGAACCTCAGCAGACATCTTGCCGCGCGCGGCCTGTGTACCCTAATGTGCGATCCCGTTGGCCTACTTTGGTCGTAAGCAAAAAGGCCAAATCGAGAAGCTCGACTTCTCGGGCCAAGCAGAATTCGGAGAGAGAAAAAAATGAAGATTTTTCCGAGCCTTGAGATCCCGGAAACGCTCGCGGCCGGCCCTGGTCCCGGCAATACGGACCCACGCGTGCTGCAGGCCTTCGCCAAGTGCGGCGTGGCCGATCACATGCAGGCGGACGTGCTGCGCGGCATGAAAGAGGCCAAGTTCATGCTCCGTGAGCTGTGGGGCACCAAGAACGTCTACACGTTCGGTGTCGCCGGCACGGGCTGGAGCGGTCTCGACAGCGTGCACAGCCTGATCCTGCCGGGTGACAAGGTGGTGTCGTTCGCCAACGGCACCTTCTCGGGCATCGATGACCTGACGATCCGCATCAAGGCCTCGAAGCTGGAGGATCTGGCGGCGGATTCTCTCAATCCGAAGCCTGCCAACGTGACAACTGTCACCGTGCCGCACGGCCAGTCGGTGACCGGCGACATCGTTGAGGAAGCGCTCGCCAAGCACAAGCCGATGTGGGCGTTCATGGCGCACTGGGAGACCGGTTCGGGTCGCGTCAACGACCTCAAGGGCTTTTCGGACGCGTGCGTAAAGCATGGCGTGATGGGCATCATCGATGCGGTGTCGAGCCTCGGTGTCGGCGACTTCAGCATCGACGATTATCCGGGCGTGGTCGCCTGGGCGTCGTGTCCGCAGAAGGGCGTGCTGTCGCTGCCGCTGACGTATGCGCCGGTGAGCTTCACCGACAAGGCGATCGAGGTTCTGAAGAAGCGCGGCGCCTACAACTTCGTGCATCACCCGATCTTCGAGGGGCGCCACTGGGGCATCATCGACGGCAAGGACGTCGACACGCCGGCCTACCATCGCACCCACTCTGGCTATGCGGTTGCCGCGTTCCACGAGGCGCTGCGTATCATTCTCGGCTACGGCCGGGCGCGCAAGGCAGCCGACTACAAGTATCACGAAGCCGCGCTTCGCCAGGCCGTCGAGGCGATGGGCTGCGAAGTCACTTCGAACATGCCGAGCCTCGTCGTGCTGAACCTGCCGGGCAAGCTCGCCGGCAAGGAGAAGGAGCTCGTACAGGGTGCGCGCGCGAAGGGCTTCGGCATCTGGCCGACGCTGTCGGAGCCGGTGCAGGTCCGCATCGGTATCCTCAATCAGCTCAGCTCCGAGCAGATCACCGAGATCGTCAGCCGCTTTGCCGATGCCATGCTCGACATGGGCGCGGAGTTCGACAAGAACAGCGTGATGGGCGTGCTCAAGAACTATTACGCGAAGGCTGCGTAACGAAGCATCGTTGAGGCCTGGTCTTCAAAGGCCGGCGGCGCGTTCGGGCATGAAGCCCGGATCAGCGCCGCCGGCTTTTTTTGGTGTTTTGGGTGGTTTCGGATTTCGACGCATTCCGACATTTGTCGATGCCGGAACTTGCCGGGCTGGGGGACACACGGCTATGTTTGCTGCGAGACGCACACATTTGCTCGATAGCACTGCCTGTATCCATTCGTGTTCCAAGAAATTGTCGTGTGAGTATCGATGGTCGCCAGTTGCCCATTCAGCCGCCGAGAGCTACTTGGCGGCATCACTATCGCAGCGGTCACGAATGTGGTTGCGGGCGAAAGCCATCAAGCTGCCGCAGCCACAGGCTTGCAGACTTCGCAGATGCCGGGCTTCTATCGGTTTCGTGTCGGAGAGATCGAAATCACTGTCGTAAGCGATGGTGTTTTCACCGTGCCGGTCGATTTGTCTGCTTCCAACATGCCGAAGCACGAGGTGACGGATTACTTGAATGCGCTCTATTACAATCCTGAAGCGCAAATCCGGCACATGAACTTTGCGTTGATCAACACGGGCGACGAACTTCTACTGGTCGATCCTGGTGGCGGGCCGGACTTTCGCGCGACGGCCGGCAAGCTGCTCGATAATATGAGAGCATCGGGTTACGCTCCCGACCAGGTTGACAAGATCATCATCACACATGCACATCCCGATCACATCTGGGGCCTCATGGATTTCTTCGAGGCGCGCCCGACTTTTGCGAATGCTTCCTATTACCTCCATGAGGCAGAAAGGAGTTTCTGGACCGCTGCAGATGCGGCTTCGCGCTTGCCCGACAGTCTTGAAAGCTTCGCGGTGGGTGCCGCACGGCACCTGAACCCGATCGCCGAACGGGTGACAACCATCGCCAAGGAGCAGGAAATTGCGTCCGGTGTTTTCGTTCTGCCGACGATAGGGCACACAGTTGGGCATAGTTCGGTCGTCGTTCGCTCAAATGGCCAGCAACTTCTCATTACGGGAGATGCCCTCTACCACCCCTATATCTCGTTCGAACATCCCGAATGGACGCCCCTTCTGGACATGCTGCCGGAAGCCGGCGTCCTGACACGTAAGCGCATTGCTTCAATGGCAGCGGCGGAACGCATGCTCGTTCTCGCGTTTCATTTCCCATTTCCGGGTCTTGGTCGTGTGGCCAACCGAGGCGGCCGCCACCAATGGATTCCGGCAAACTGGGAGTGGAAGGTCTGACAGCTACGCACCGGAGCAGGGGTAAACACCCACAAGCGCTGCCGACGAGTCGTCGACTTCATCCACTAATTTTATGCCTTAGGAAGAGGCTGACAAAACTTGAGATTGCGCCGCTCGTTTGAGCTATGTGGCTTGTTGGCCCACTGCGTAAATG
>CAZDNY010000229.1:0-5896 GCA_964506885.1 uncultured Hyphomicrobiaceae bacterium
CACACCATCAGCGGCAGGCAAGCTCCCTCAACCCGCGTCACCCAACAAAAAAACGGCGGACCTCAGGTGACAACCAGGCGAGAGAAATCATCCCTCTTCGCCGCCGCGCCTTTGCCTGTGGCCACGCTCGATGATACCGAGCGCCTCGCCTGCCTGCGCCTGATCCGCTCCGACAACGTCGGCCCCGTCACCTTCCGCGAGTTGATCAACCATTACGGCGGCGCGGCGCTGGCGCTCGAAGCCCTACCCGAACTGGCCGCCCGCGGCGGCCGTCGCGCCAGGATCCGTATCACCACCAAGGCCGAAGCCGAGCGCGAACTGGAGCGCGCGCACCAAGCCGGCGCCACGCCGGTTTTCACTATCGAACCGGGCTATCCCCCGGCGCTGGCGGCCATCGAGGCCCCGCCGCCGATGCTCTATGTGCGTGGCAGCCGCGACATCCTCACACGCCCCGCTGTCGCCATCGTCGGCTCCCGCCAGGCTTCCGCCGCCGGCCATAAGCTGACCCGCCTTTTCGCCGCCGGCCTTGGCAATGGCGGCTATGTCGTCGTCTCAGGCCTTGCCCGCGGCATCGACGCCGCCGCCCATGAAGCCGCACTCGAAACGGGCACCGTCGCCGTGGTCGCGGGAGGCGTCGACATTGTCTATCCGCCCGAACACGACACTCTCACCCGGGCCATCGCCGAGCAGGGCGCGGTACTCTCCGACATGCCACCCGGCTTCCAGCCGCGCGCCAAGGACTTCCCCCGCCGCAATCGCATCATTTCGGGCATCTCCCTCGGCGTCCTCGTCGTCGAAGCCGCCAAGCGCTCCGGCACGCTGGTCACGGCGCGCCTCGCCGGTGAGCAGGGCCGCGAAGTCTTCGCCGTGCCGGGCCATCCGCTCGACCCGCGTGCGGAAGGTACCAACGCACTCCTCAAGTCCGGCGCAACGCTCGTCACGACCCCGGACGACATACTGGAAGCGCTGGCTCCGTTGTCCGGTCTCTCACCCGACGCCGCCTTTGCCGAGCAGCATCCCGTTGCATCCTGGCAGCCGCCGCCACCCTTGCCGCCACCACTGTTGGCCGACACCGATCGCGCCCGCGTGCTTCAAGCTCTCGGCCCGGCGCCCGTCGACATCGATGCCCTGATGCGCGCTACCGGTCTCGATACCCGCGCGCTCAATGTCGTGCTGATGGAGTTGGACCTCGCCGGACGCATCGTCCGCCACGGCGCCGGCCTCGTCTCGCGCGCCGGCTGAAGACGGCCATCGCAACCACCGCCGCAAGCGGACCGAACCAGCCGGCCGGCACTCAGGCGGAATGTTTGTGCTTGAGCGCTTCCGTCCGCGCCGCTTCGATAAAGCCGCTGAGTTCGCTGAATCCGCCGCTCTCCGCCATATCCCGCAATTCCCTCAGCATGTCGGCCATGTAGGCGAGCTGATCGTCGGTCGTTGCCGCGGCCACCTCGTCGCTCTCCTCTCGACAGACATCCGTAAGCTCATCTAGAAACATATCATGAACGCTCTTGGCCCTCGCCATCTTCGCACTCCGCAGTTTGCAATATCGATCAACAGACCACATCCCAATCATCAATTTCAAGTAGCGTTTTTCAACTAGCAGTTGATATGAGCTGGAGGGCTGATTTCTACGCCGTTTGACAGAACAGCGGACTTCAAGGATGTTCTGCCGCCATTGCAACGGCCTCGGCCGCCTGGGAGCCAGCGCCATCGCCCCGCCCGCCAGCTTGGCGCGAGCGGGGTTTTGTCCTGATTTCCCATAGGCTTGAACGAGGCCCGTATTGAAGGCCGCTCATGCACGTCGTCATTGTGGAATCGCCCGCCAAGGCGAAGACGATCAATAAGTACCTAGGCAAGTCCTATAAGGTCATGGCCTCGTTCGGCCATGTCCGCGACCTGCCTTCCAAGGACGGCTCGGTCGAGCCCGATAACGATTTCGCGATGCACTGGGACGTCGACTCCAAGTCTCAGAAGATCCTCAAGGAGATCTCCGAGGCGGTCAAAGGGGCCGACAAGCTGATCCTGGCCACCGACCCCGATCGCGAAGGCGAGGCCATTTCCTGGCACATTCTCCAGGTGCTGCAGAAGAAAAAGGCGCTCGGCAAAGACACACCCGTGGAGCGTGTCGCCTTCAACGCCGTCACCAAGCAGGCCATCCAGCAGGCCATGGCAAAGCCGCGCCAGATCGACCAGCCCCTGGTCGAGGCCTACCTGGCACGCCGGGCGCTCGACTATCTCGTGGGGTTCACGCTCTCACCCGTGCTCTGGCGCAAACTGCCCGGCGCCCGCTCCGCCGGTCGCGTCCAGTCCGTCGCCTTGCGGCTCGTCTGCGACCGCGAGCTGGAGATCGAGACGTTCAAGACCGACGAGTACTGGACCATCGAAGCCCTGCTCGCGACCGCAAAGAAAGAAGAGCTGAAGGCACGCCTCGTCGCCATCGCCGGCAAGAGCCTTAAGAAGCTCGACATCACCAACGAGAAAGACGCCCTTGCCATCAAGGCCGCCATCGAGGGCGGCGACTTCCGCGTCGCCTCCGTCGACAAGAAGGCCGTCAAGCGCAATCCCTATCCGCCTTTCACCACCTCGACCCTGCAGCAGGAAGCCTCCCGCAAGCTGGGCTTTTCTGCCAAGCAGACCATGCAGGTCGCCCAGAAGCTCTATGAAGGTGTCGACATCGGCGGCGAGACCGTCGGCCTGATCACCTACATGCGAACCGACGGCGTCGAAATCGTCCCCGAAGCGGTCTCCGAGATCCGCAGGGAGATCGAGAAGCTGTTTTCCAAGCGTTTCGTCGCGCCCTTCATCCGCGAGTACAAGACCAAGGCCAAGAACACCCAGGAGGCACACGAGGCGATCCGGCCGACCGACATTTCGCGCCTGCCCAAGGACCTCAAGAAGCGCTTGAAGCCCGACGAAGCCAACCTCTACGAACTGATCTGGAAGCGTGCGCTGGCGAGCCAGATGTCATCGGCCGAACTGGAGCAGACGACCGCCGAGATCTCCGTCGACGGCAGGGACGGCAAGGCCTACGGCGTCCGCGCGACCGGTTCCGTCATCCAGTTCGAGGGCTTCCTGAAGCTTTATTCCGAAAGCCGCGACGAGGATCCCGAGGACGACGAAAGCCGCCTCCTGCCGCCGCTCGCAGCCGGCGACAGGCTCACCGACCGCGGCGTCGAGGCCAACCAGCACTTCACCCAGCCGCCGCCGCGTTTCACCGAGGCGAGCCTCGTGCGGCGCATGGAAGAACTGGGCATCGGCCGCCCCTCGACCTATGCCTCCACGCTCGCCGTCCTGCGCGACCGCGAGTATGTCCGCCTCGACAAGAAGAGGCTCATCCCCGAGGACAAGGGCCGCCTCGTCATTGCCTTCCTGGAGAGCTTCTTCAAGCGCTATGTCGAGTACGACTTCACCGCCGACCTGGAAGAAAAACTCGACCTCATTTCCGATCACAAGCTGGAGTGGAAGGACGTCCTGCGCGACTTCTGGAAGAACTTCACCGCGGCCATCGACGAGATCAAGGATCTGCGCGTCGGCGAGGTGATGGAAGCCCTGAACGACATGCTGGGCCCGCACATCTTCCCACCGCGTGAGGATGGCGCGGACCCGCGCATCTGCCCGCAGTGCGGAACCGGCCGCCTCAGCCTCAAGCCGGGCAAGTTCGGCCCCTTCATCGGCTGCTCCAACTACAAGGAAGAGGACGGCGGCTGCTCCTACCGTCGCGGCCTGTCCCAGTCGGGCGAGAACGAACTCGACGGCAAGATCCTGGGCTACGACCCCGACACCGGCCTGCCCGTAACCGTCAAGACCGGCCGTTTTGGCACCTATCTCCAGCTCGGCGAGCAGAAGGACTATCCTGAAGGCGAAAAGCCGCGCCGGTCCTCGATCCCCAAGGGCATCGATGCCGGTTCGATCGATCTCGACTTCGCCTTGAAGCTCCTCAACCTGCCGCGTGAGGTGGGCCAGCATCCCGATGGCGGCACGATCACCGCCGGCTTGGGCCGCTTCGGTCCCTTCATCGTTCACGAGGTCTCCGAAAAGGACAAGACCTACGTCAACTTGCCCTCCATCGAGGATCTGTTCTCAGTCGGCATCAATCGCGCCGTCACGCTCATCGCCGAAAAGAAGGCGGGCGGCGGCAAGGGTCGCTTCGGCCGTGCCGCCCAGCGCACGGTCTTGAAGGACCTGGGCGAGCATCCCGGCGAAGGCGGCAAGATCGAGGTTCTCGACGGGCGCTATGGTCCCTACGTCACCCACAACAAGGTCAATGCGACGATCCCGAAGGGCAAGGACCCCGCGACGCTGACGCAGGAGGAGGCCATCGCGCTTCTGGAAGAGCGCATCGCCAAGGGCGGCGGCAAGAAGCCTGCGCGCAAATCGGCCGCGAAGAAGAAGGCACCCGCCGCCAAGAAGAGCGCCGACAAGCCGGAAGCAAAAACGCCGGCGAAGAAGTCCCCCGCCAGGAAGGCAGCGCCCAAGAAGGGCGCTGCGAAAAAGACGCCGCCAAAGAAAAGCACTTCGGCCAAGTCGTCGGCCGGCGCAGATTGAGCAGACGAACGGTGGCACGCAAACCCAAAAAGGCGCGCACGCCACCTGCCGGAGCCACGGGCGGCCTGCCGTCCCGCGAACAAATCCTGGAATTCGTCCAGTCCGCCCAGGGCAAGGTCGGCAAGCGCGAGATCGCCCGCGCCTTTTCCATCAAGGGCGGCGCGCGCATCGCGCTCAAGAGCCTGCTGGCCGAGATGGCCGAGGAAGGTCTGCTCGCCGGCGGCAAGAAGGACTTCAAGAGACGCGGCAGCCTGCCGCCGGTCGCCGTGCTCGAGGTCAAGGGCCGCGACGAGGACGGCGATCTGGTGGCGCAACCCCTCGTATGGGACGAGACGGAAGGACCGCGTCCGCAAGTGCTTCTCCTCGTTGCGCACCGCCCCAACCGCCCGCAGGACACCGAGATCGGCATCGGCGACCGCGTGCTGGCCCGCATCACTGCGCTCGAAGGCCGCGACATCGAAGGCTTCCGCTTCGAGGCCGAGCCGATCCGCCGCCTGCCCCGCGATCAGCGCCGCCTCGTCGGCATTTTCCGCGCCGCCAGGCGCGGCGGCGGCACGATCGAGCCCATCGACCGCAAGCAACTGCGGTCCTGGCCGGTCCAGGAGCAGGACCGCAGCGAGGCAAGGGACGGCGATCTGGTCCGCTTCGAACTGGCAAAGCGCGGACGCTTCGCTACGCCGCAGGCGCGCATTCTCGAAACACTCGGCAACCCCGACGACCAGCGCCAGATCAGCCTCATCGCCATTCACGCGCATGGCCTGCCCGACGACTTCCCCGAAAGCGTCATCGCCGAGACCGCCGATCTGAAGAAGCCGACCATGAAGGGACGCGAGGACCTGCGCGACATCCCCTTGCTCACCATCGATCCTGCCGACGCGCGTGACCACGACGACGCGGTCTACGCCGAGCCCGACACGGACGAGAAGAACCCCGGCGGCCACATCGTCCTCGTCGCCATCGCCGACGTCGCCCACTATGTCCGCCCCGGTTCGCGTCTCGACCGCGAAGCGCGGCTCAGAGGCAACTCGGTCTACTTCCCCGACCGCGTCGTGCCGATGCTGCCCGAGAAGATCTCCAACGACCTGTGCTCGCTGCGGGAGAACGAAGACCGACCCTGCCTCGTCGCCCGCATGGTCTTCGACAGCCACGGACAAAAGCGCTCCCACAGCTTCCACCGTGCGATGATGCGTTCGGCCGCCAAGCTCTCCTACCAGGAGGCCCAGGCCGCCTTCGACGGCGCGCCCTGCGACAAGGCCGGCCCCCTGATGGACGCCGCCTTGAAGCCGCTCTGGGCCGCCTATCAGGCACTTGCCAAGGCCCGCGACAAGCGCGGGCCCCTCGACCTCGACCT
>CAZDNY010000230.1:0-5869 GCA_964506885.1 uncultured Hyphomicrobiaceae bacterium
CGCGTTCCAGTTTGCGTGGCTCCATGATTTGCAGATTGCAGATGTCGATGATGTGATTGCCGTTGTCGGTCACGCAGCCTTCCCGCCATACCGGATCACCCCCTGCCAGAAGGCCGGCAACACCCGCGCCGCCAGGGACGGAAAGGCCTGCACCGGGTCCTCGAGGCCCGGCAGCACGGCCCGGGCATAGAGCCCGGCGGTGGTGGTCATGAAATCGAAGACGACCCAAAGGACAATGGCCGCTGCGATGCCCCGGCGCGCGGTGCCCTCGGTGCGGGCGGCGTAACAGCGCTGGTAGTGCACTGTCGCAAGCCGCGGTTTGGTTGTTTGCAGTTGTTGCTGCTGCGCGCTGTTCGGGCGCTGGTGTCGTTGCGAAATGTGGAACGGAGTTGCCCGCGCTGATCGCGTCCACCGCGCGCACGAGACCGGCGACGAGGTGGACGAGGACGGCTTCGGCGCTTTCCAAAAGCCGGTGCGGGGCCTGGTTCTCGCCGGCTGCGAGTTCAAGAGCTTCGAGCGCCGGCACGGCGAGTGTCGTCGTCAGCCCGGTAGCCGAATCATGCACGCCCAGAACGGGTGCGCGGCCAGCGAGCAGCGCATTCCAGAGTGCCGTCATCCCGGCGCGCCCGTCGAACGTCGGCACGAGCGTACGCACCCCATCGCCGTGAAACCTCGGCGTATTGCCGAGTTCGAGGATCAGATCGGTCTCTTCCAGACGCAGGCGGGGCCCGGACCAGTAGCTTTGCTCTTCTGCCGGCGAGGGCGCATCGACGAGCCAGCCGCGGTCCGAGCCGCCACCCATCGCGCGTTCCAGACGCATCAGCCCGCGCAGGGAGCTGCTGCGCACGTCGGCCGGATCGAGCATTTCGGCGTCGGGGCACACACACGCGCAATGGCCGCCAGCGATAAGCCGGGCCAGCAGTGCGCCATGCCAGCGCTGCCGCGCGCGCCGTCTGTTGAGTGCGACCTTCATCCTGCTCGCCAATATTGGGTCCGATCCGCATGAGGTGCAGATGCCCCAGTCTGGCACCCTGGGCGGACAAAAATGGTTAAGTGCACGCACGGTGTGCCAAAACGGTCGCCGCGCGGAGCGTGGTTTGCAGGCGGCATGGAGCATCGGCGCTTCCCACGGGTCACGGCGCAGGGCTTGCAAGACCCGTGCGCACAATGCCGTTTGGACCCTTGCGCATTGTTCCGGGATATGCGCAAAGCACCGCTTGGCCCGGTCAACGGCTCATCGACGAGGCCCATGCTCCTACGCCAGACACTTCTCTATCTGCCGGCCCAGGTAGTGGGACCGATCTTCCAGTTCATCTCCGTGGTGGCCTGGACGCACTTCCTGTCGCCGCAGAGCATGGGCGTATTCGCGCTGGTCACGGCAACTCAGGAGCTGGCCTACACCGCCACGCTTTTCTGGTTCACGCTCTACACCATGCGCTACCACGATGTTGCCGGGCCGGCCGAGGCGCGCCAACGCTTCCTGAACAGCGAGACGGCCGTGATCCTGGCCTCGGCCCTGGCGTCGGTCGTTCTCGTGCTCGGATTGAAGGCGACGGTGGACGCCGAATGGTCCTGGTCGCTGCTGCTTGCCGGCATCGCCTATATCACCACCCGTGCGGTCGTCATACAACTCGCAGACCGCGCCCGCACCGAGCACGATACGCTGACCTACACGGTGCTCCAGACGATCTGGCCGGTGGTGGGGCTGGGCCTTGGCCTCGTCTTCGTCCGCCTGTTCGACGCCTCCGCTGCAGCGGTTCTTTGGGGCTACACGGCCGCGCAGGCGCTCTCGATCGTCATCGCGATGATGCGCCTCGACGTCGGCTGGCGCCCGCTGCGCGTCAGCCGCGACATCGTCCGCCACGCGCTGCGCTACGGTCTGCCGCTGCTGCTCGGCGGCATCTTCGTCTGGCTCGCCAACAACGGACTGCGCTTCGTCGTCGAGCATTTCGAGGGCACGATGGCCGTCGGTCTCGTCACCGTCGGCTGGGCGCTCGGATTGCGCGCGGCCACCTTCGCCTCGATGCTGGTGACCGCCGCCGCCTTTCCGCTCGCCGTCAAGCGGGCGCGCGAAGGTGATATGGACGACGGCCAGCATCAGCTTGAGCGCAACGGCATCCTGCTGCTGGTGGCGCTTTTGCCAGCCGCTGTCGGGCTGTGGCTGGTGTGTGCTCCGTTCGTCACGCTGGTGGTGGCCGAGCCCTTCCGCGAGATGACGATCGCAGTCCTGCCGATGGCGATCCTGGCTGGCGCCGTGCGCAGCCTGCGCATCCATTTCGGCGAGCACGTGTTCCGGCTGCGCGAAAAGCCAATGGTCCCCCTCTACAACGACATCGTCGACGCGGTCCTGTCGTTGGTCGGCGGCGCCGTCGGCCTGTGGCTGTATGGCCTGCCGGGCTCGGTCGCCGGCGTCGCCGCCGCCGCGTTCGTCAGCCTGATCGTGACGCTGGGCTGCGGATGGCACTGGTATCGCTTCGCACTTCCGCCACGCGACACATTGAAGGCTTTTGCGGCGACCGGTCTGATGGCCATCGTCGTAGCCCGTCTGCACATCGATCCGACCGTCCTGTCGATCGCCCGTGCTGCAGTCGTCGGTGCGGTGGTCTATGCCGTGGCCCTGGCAGCCCTCTATCCGCACGCAGCCCGGCAGGTTCTGACCATGGTTCGTGGCCGCAATGCAGCCCGTCCGGAGGTGCCGTGATGAACCAGGAAGACGCCCCCGCCCAGCACGCCCAATCCGCGCCGCGACCGGCGCCACAGCTGTCTCAGCCGCAGCCGTTAACGCTGTGCTGCATTGACAGCCTCCGGCGCAAGCCTGTGCGTCCCCGCTGGCACGGAGGTTGGGAGAGCTGTTCCGACCCGAATGAGCAAATCTGAGCCCGCCATTTGCAGCGGGCGCCCCGCGCCGGCCCAGGCCGGATGAACACGACAGCAGGAAACCCATGAACTATCGTCTTTGCGTCATCCACTCCTTCGATCCGCGCGGCGCCAAGGTCGGCGGCCTTGAAACCTTCATCCGCGACATGATCGCGTTTCTGCCCGACGATTTCTCGTTCCTGATGATCGGTGTCGATGCACTGGGTGACCTGGAGCTGGGCAAAGTCTCGCGCCAGACCTTCCGCGGCAAGCAGTTCGATTTCCTGCCGGTCCTGCAGTACCCCGACGAGCAGGCCCGCGAGGCGGCCAAGTCGATCCGCCAGTCGATCAACTTCCAGTTCATGCAGGGCTTGCTGCGCCATATTGGGACGGTGCGCGCGGTGCTCAAGGAAAAGCCGACCAGCGTCGATCTCCAGCGTGTCGAGTTCGCGTCCGTGGTGCGCGCGCTGGGCATACCGTTCGTGCAGATGCTGCACGGCGAAGGCGCCCCCAAACTGCAGATGGATTCGCTTCTGAAGAGCTATCGCTACCTGCATAACGTCAACGAATGGGTGGCGGTGAAGGCCTGTGACCGATTCTTGTGCGTCAACCCGATCATCACCGAGCGCATCCGCAAGACCTACCCGGGCGAAGCGCACAAGATCGACACGCTGTCCACCTGGGTCGACAAGCGCACCTTCCATCCGCGCCCGCTGCCGACGGACGAGGGTTTCCGCGTTGCCTTCGCGGGCCGCCTCGATCTCTTCAAGGTGCCGCCCTTGATGTTCAAGACGGTTGCCAGGCTCGCTGAAAAAATCGGACCCGGTGTCGAATTCCACTACATGGGCACCTCCGACCCCGGCCGCTTCCCCGAGTTCGAGCTGATCAGGGACAAGGCGGTGCTGCACGGCTTCAAGTCGGCCGAAGGCGTTGCCGAGGTGCTGGCCAACGTCCATGCCGGCATCCTGACGTCGGAGTTCGAGGGCATGCCCTTCTCGGTTCTGGAGACATTGGGATCGGGCCGGCCCGTCGGCGCCATCCACCTGCCGCAGCTCGCCAGCGTCATCAAGGACGGCGTCAGCGGCTATCTGGTCGATCGCTCAGCCGCCATGGACGATATGGCCGACCGTCTCGCCGACGCGTTTGTCGAGATCCGCAACCGCCAGCGCGACGGCCGCATCACGCCGGAAGGGGTGGCCGATCAGATTGCCGACTTCCGTCCCGAAGTGCAGCTTGCCAAGTGCTACGAGAACCACCGCGAGCTGCAGCGCGCCAAGTACTCGGGCGGCAGCACGCCGAGGAGCCTCAGCGCGGCGGCATCTCTTTGAGCACCTGTGCCACCGCATGCCAGGCAGGTTTGCGGGCGAAATCGGAATCGAGCAGCAGCGGCCGCGGCAGACGCGCGCGGCCTTGTGCCGTGGCTGCATAGGTCAGCCAGTTGGTGTGATCGGCAAGCTGCCAGAAGGAGAGGGCAGTGACCGCCTTGTGGGCCAGAACCGGTGTCAGGAAGCGCCGGTAGAGATCCGCGACCGCCTTGTCTCGTGTGGAAATCGAACCGCGAAAGGCGCTGTCGTTGACGTCGCATTCGGTGATGTGAATCTGGTAGCCGAGCGCTGCAATCTCATCGAGGAATCCGGTGAAGCGCCCCATGTCGTAGGGCCGGTCGGAGCGCAGGTGCGCCTGCAGACCGATCGCGTCGACCGGCGTGTCCTCCGCCTTGAGGCGCTTCACAAGCGCCAGCAGGCTGTCCCGGAAAACCTGCCCGTTCTCATCGGCCGTTTCCGTCTGGGCCTCGTTGAGCACCAGCAGCGCACCAGGGTCGTGCCGCCGTGCCGACCGGAACGCGCGTGCGATGTAGTCCTCGCCGAGTGCGGACAGGAACGGCCCCTTGCGCAGGTTGCCCGCCAAGCGATCCCACGGCCCGATCGGTTCGTTGACGACGTCCCATGCCGCCACCTGCCCGCGGTAGCGCTCCATCATGGTGAGTAGGTGCGCGTCCATCAGGTGCTCGACTTCGCCCTTGCCGAGACCGTGGATCCACTGGGGCAGGTCATCGTTCCAGATCAGCGTGTGCGCGCGCACCTTGAAGCCGTTCTGCTGCGCGAACGCCATGAACCGGTCGGCAGGCGCGAGGTTGAGCGTGCCGGCATCGGGCCGCAGCGTCGACATCTTGAAGCAGAGCTCGCTGGTGATCGCGCCGACATTGCGCAGGTAGGCGTCGGCATAGCGTCGGCCATAAGGCGCGTCCAACTCGTGCACGGCAAAAGCAGCGCCCAGCAGCAGGCCTTTCTCGGCAGCCAGCGTCACCAGACTGGCGCCCCTGTCTGGGTCGGACGTCTTGGCTTGGCGCGCGAGGAGGGCAGGCGATGCAAGTCCGCTCAGCGCACTCGCCGCGCCGCCTGCAAGCAGGTCCCGTCGTGTCAGGCGCATGCCTGTCGCAAGGCTTCCTTGTCGTGTCATGCGCGTATGCTCGATCAGGTGCTGGTGGCGGTCATCCGCGCAGCAGCATCGGCCTTGGGGCTGTCGTTGGCAAACATTGCTTTTGCGCGCGCTGCGTCTGCAAGCGCGGTCGCATTCCAGTGTTCGAGGTTGGCGAGTGCCGCCGCGGTCGTGCGCCGGCGCCATCCCGGCTGCTGCAGGGCCGCGCGGATGGCCGCCGCCGCCGCCGTCGCATCACCATGTGGAATGAAGATGGCGCTGTCGCCGAGAACCTCGCGGAACACCGGCAGATCGGGCGCGACGACGGCGAGCCCGGCGTATTGGACTTCGAGCAGCGGAAGCCCGAGCCCTTCGTCGTGCGAGGTGCAAAGATAGACGTCGGCCTGGAAGACGATCCGCGCCGCGTCCTCTTTCGACAGGTAGCCGTGAAGCGTCGTACCGTCCCGCTGCGCCAGCCGGTCTGCTTCTCCGCCCCAGCCCGCACGGCCGACGATATCGAACTGTACGCGCTCAGAACCCATGCGCTCCAGCGCATCGCGAATGTCGGCGGCATAGGAGAAGTTCTTGCGCGGCT
>CAZDNY010000231.1:0-5867 GCA_964506885.1 uncultured Hyphomicrobiaceae bacterium
ATGCCTACCGCTGCATACAGTCCTGATCCTGCAGAAACGTCGATGCGAAACTGAACGAGAGAGTGCGACTTGCACAAGCTTCTATCCCGATTTCTCTAAAGCGTCACCACGTTGCTGTCTCAATAGGTATGGAGACGATGAGCGATCCAAAATATCAACGCAACCAAATGGTCGAGCGTCATATCAAAGGGTCGCGGTGTTCGCGATCGACGCGTGTTGGAGGCAATGCGTTCAGTTCGCCGCGAGCAGTTCATACCCAAGGAGGTCCAGGCAGACGCCTACGCCGATACGCCCCTTCTGATTGGATCGGGCCAGACGATTTCGCAGCCCTACATTGTTGCATTCATGCTCGAGGCACTGGCTCTCCGGGGCGGGGAGAAGGTCCTTGAGATTGGCGCGGGCTCGGGATATGCAGCCGCTGTCCTCGCCCAGATTGCCGGGCAAGTCTACACCATCGAACGGATCGGCCAACTTGCGGAACGGGCAGCTACCAATCTTGACGCGGCCAAGTGCACCAACGTCCACGTGCGACATGCCGATGGCACAGAGGGATGGCTCGAAGAAGCTCCTTTTGACGCAATTCTCGTTTCTGCCGGGGCACCCGTCGTGCCCAAATCCCTCATGCATCAGCTCAAGGTCGGCGGTCGCATGGTAATCCCTGTCGGCGGGGATCAGCTCTCACAGGAGCTCATTCGGATCACACGTGTCGAAGAAGGTGAGTTCCAGCGAGAGGATATCGCCGACGTCCGATTTGTACCGCTAATCGGAAAAGAGGGATGGGAGAGCGAAGTGTCCGACTGGGAGACATCCTCGCCGCGCGTCATCCAAACACGACCCAGGGTCAGCCTATCCGTACCGTCGCTGATTGCTCAACATTCGGAGACGTTTGTCGATTGTGCAGAAGCCAACCTCGAGCCTCTCCTGCGCAGCATCGGAGACGCTAGGATCGTGCTCATCGGTGAAGCCACCCACGGAACGTCGGAATTCTATTCGCTGCGGGCCAGAATCACGCAGCGTCTGATCGAAGACAAAGGCTTCAACATTGTGTCGGCTGAGGCCGATTGGCCCGACGCCGCGCGCATCGATCAATATGTCCGCCAACACAACGCGCCTTTTTCAGACTGGACGGCATTTGCGCGGTTTCCCACATGGATGTGGCGCAACGAAGAGACTCGCGCCTTCGTCGACTGGCTACATGCTTGGAACGCAACGCTTGAGCAAGGCGATCGGACCGCATTCTACGGCCTCGATCTGTACAGTCTCTACACGTCATCGCGAGCTGTAATCAGCTACCTGGAAACGGTCGACGCTGAACTCGCAACTGTTGCGCGGGAGCGATACGGTTGCCTCACGCCTTGGGAGGCAGACCCCGCTGCGTATGGACGTGCCGCACTTCGCGGTACTTATCAGAAATGCGAACAGGCGGTCTCGCACGTCCTAACCGAGCTGCTTGAAAGACGACTCTCTCTCGAGCCACATGACGGCGACCGCATCTTCGATGCAACCCAGAACGCGCGGCTGGTTGCGAACGCTGAGCGCTATTACAGGATCATGTACTACGGCTCTCGGGCCTCTTGGAACCTTCGTGACTCTCATATGTTTGAGATGCTCGGAAACATACTTGAGCATCGTGGACCGAACTCGAAGGCGATCATCTGGGCCCACAACTCACATGTCGGCAATGCAGCAGCGACTGAGATGAGCCGTCGCGGAGAGCACAACATTGGCCAGCTATGCCGCGAACACTTCGGCCCTGAATGCTTCTCTATCGGCCTTGGCACCAACGATGGAACCGTGGCTGCAGCGTCTGCCTGGGATCAGCCCATGCAGGTCATGCAATTGCGCCCCGCGCACGCTCAAAGTTATGAATACCTCTTTCACATTGCGAACGCGCCGGGCCTCATTCTCACGATGACCAATCCCCAAGCGCGTGAGCTCAGAGAGAGGCTCGAGAACCCGAAGCTGGAGCGCGCGGTGGGTGTTATTTACCGCCCTGATAGCGAATTGGCGAGCCACTATTTCGAAGCCATTCTGCCTAGACAGTTTGACGCCTATATCTGGATCGACCGGACCAGCGCTGTGAAGCCCCTTGCGACGGCTGAACTACATGGACTACCCGACACATATCCGTTTGGCGTATAGAGTTGATCTTCAGACACTCTCGCAACAGGCAACGCGACGCTTCCGTGGAATTGAGAGATGTACGCATCGGCCGAGTGTCCTGTGCCGGGCAAAGTGGGATGTGGAAGCGTTCTCATCTCGCCTCGATTTAGGAGCTGCTGAATGATCAAACATCTACTCATCGCGACCGATGGCTCGGAACTCGCCGACAAGGCCCTTGTTTATGGTCTTGAGCTGGCGCGAGCCCTACAAGCCCAAGCGACCGTTGTCACAGTGACAGAACCTTGGGTGGATTTGGCTCCGGCAGAGGTTTCCATCGCGTTTCCAGTGGAGGAGTATGAGAAGGGCGCTGAGCAAAGGGCAGAAAACATTCTTAGCAAGGCGTCGGCGCGGGCATCCGCAGCACGCGTATCGTGCGACGTCATCCATGTCAAAGATCAGCATCCGGCCGAGGGAATTATCGAGACCGCTAGAAAACGTGGTTGCGACCTGATTGTCATGGCGTCGCATGGGCGGCGTGGCATTTCGCGGATGGTGCTGGGAAGTCAGGCCAACAAGGTCGTGGCCCAAAGCAGCGTACCTGTACTCATCTGGAGGGATTGAGTTAAGCCTTCTGTGAGCGATGGATCAATGGCGAGATCCGACATTCTCTTCGCGATTGGAATCAAATTGGCGTAGTGGCAGACGCAATGATTTTGCCAAGTCGTATCTGGCTGACTCCCAATAACAGCAAACGGATGGCGCCAGCAGGTCCCGTTTGATAAGAGTCATGGTTGCCTCTGACCGTGAATGAGAGCTTTGCCCAAGAGATCGTACATTCGTGCCAGTTGCCCTTTGGAAAGAGCTTTGCGATGTCGCAGATGCCGTCACCTTCTGGATCAGTACGCGTCAAGGCTCTCGCGCTCTCTGCGATCAAGGGCATGGCCATGCGCGCAAGCGCCATCGAGGATGCCGCTTCTCTAACTTGGGGCGTCCCCTCATTTCAGACGCCATCTAGCATCCGCAATGCAGTTGATGCTGCACTTGCACATGACTACGACGCTGGCAAGTACACCCTGCCTGACGGCCTTCCAGATCTGCGCGACGCCATTGCCGCAACGCATCGTTTGCAGACCGGAGTCAACATTTGTCCAGACAAAAACATCCTCGTGACAGCCGGAAACATGCAGGGCGTCAAACTCGTACTGGACACCATTGTCGATCGAGGCGATGAAGTCATCGTGACTGACCCCTGCTTTGCCTCGCACCTGCAACAGGTCCGATTGAGCGGCGGCGTTCCCATATTCTGGCCGCTCGTTGAATCCCAGGGTTGGTCGGTTGATATTGGGACACTCCGCAGTCTTGTAACGCCCAAGACGCGCGCGATCCTTTTGGTGACGCCCAGCAATCCAACAGGATCGATCTTCGAGCAGCGGGATTTGATGCTCGTCGCCGAGCTTGCCAGAGAACACGGGCTGCTCATCATACTGGATGATCCCTACAGCCATTTCTGCTTCGAAGACGACAAGGCCTATTTCAACCTCGCTTGCCTCGAAGACTATTTCGATAATATCGCCTATCTGTTTACCTTTTCGAAATGTCACGCGATGAGCGGTTGGCGTCTGGGCTACGCTATCGTAGCTGAGCAACTTAAGCACGAGATGCTCAAAGTGCACGACGCGACGCTCATTTGTGCGCCGAGACCATCGCAGATTGCGGGGATCGCCGCGCTGACGGGCGAGCGTAATCATCTCGCAGCCTTCCGGATTGAGTTGCGCAAGCGACGCAACCTGATCTGCGAGCGGCTCGATCGCATTCCGCACGTATTCTCTTATGTGAAGCCCAGGGGGGCCTATTACGTGTTCCCACGCATAGAGGCGAGGCACACCAATTCAGAAGCGTTCGCCATAGATCTTCTCGAGCGGGCGCGCGTTTGCGTGACGCCCGGTGCCGCATTCGGACCTTCCGGAGAACACCACGTACGCATGGCGTTTTGCGTCTCGGACGAGATCATAAACAGGGCGTTCGACAGGATGGAAGCGTACTTCGGTAGCGGGGGCTAGCGAAATAATCTTTGACGATCGCAGCAAAGGAAGCGCCCCATGCGCGAGACTTTGATAAGAAAGGATACTTCAACAGAACTCCGCAGCGACGCAGTGGCTCTGCTTGCTGATTTCAGTTGGAAGCGAGCTGAACAAGATCTCGCGGGCCTTCCCGGAGGGCGAGGCCTCAACATCGCCTACGAGGCAGTTGATCGCAATGCCGATGCGGGACGTGGAACCGAGACGGCTTTGCGATGGATCGCCAGGGACCGTACCGTCAGGACATTCACCTACGAAGACCTGAAGACCCTCAGCAACAGATTTGCGAACGTTCTCATTGATCTTGGGGTTGAACGCGGCGCGACCGTTTTCAGCCTCTTGGGGCGCGTGCCGGAACTGTTCTTTACCGCGCTTGGCACCTGGAAGCGCGGCGCCGTCTTCTGTCCGCTATTTTCTGCTTTCGGGCCAGAGCCAATCAAATCGAGGATGACGATCGCCGGAGCTCGCGTGCTCGTCACCACCCAAAGATTATATCAACGCAAGGTCGCGCCGATTTTGGCGGACCTACCGTTTCTAAGGCACATCATACTCATCGACGGTGGAGAAGGCGGACTGGCATTCGACTCCCTCATGCGGTCCGCCAATGACCAATTTGCGTATGTCGAGACGCAGGCCGACACACTTTCAACTCTGCATTTTACCAGCGGCACGACTGGGAAGCCCAAAGGGGCAATGCACGTCCACGGGGCCGTTGTGGCCCATATGACAACGGCGCGCATGGCTCTCGATCTCAGACCAGGCGATGTCTATTGGTGCACCGCCGACCCTGGTTGGGTTACCGGAACCTCGTACGGGATTATCGCCCCTCTTGCCGTCGGTGCCACCGCAATTGTCGATCAAGAGGAATTCGACGCGGAACGTTGGTACAGCATTCTGGCAGATGAGCGGATCAACGTCTGGTACACCGCGCCGACAGCGATCAGAATGCTCATGCGCGCCGGTGAGCAGCTTGCGGAAAAATTCGATCTCTCCGCGCTGCGATTCATTGCCAGTGTCGGCGAACCATTGAACCCCGAAGCTGTACTATGGGGCGACCGTGTGCTTGGACACCCGATCCATGACAACTGGTGGCAAAGCGAGACCGGTGGCATCATGATCGCAAACGTCGCTTCTCTAGACATCAAGCCGGGTTCAATGGGCAAACCGCTACCCGGGATCGAAGCGGCTATCGTCCGACGTCTCGACGGCGAGCTGGAGTTCATCGACAGCCCCGACACTGATGGTGAACTCGCTTTAAAGCGAGGCTGGCCGTCGATGTTTCGCGGCTACCTGGGCGAACAGGCCAGATATGAGAAATGCTTTGTCGGCGGCTGGTATCTGACCGAGGACCTCGCCCACAAGGACGCCGACGGCTATTATTGGTTTGTCGGGCGTGCAGACGACATCATAAAGTCTGCAGGGCACTTAATTGGCCCTTTCGAAGTCGAGAGCGTCCTCATCGAGCACGACGCCGTGGCCGAGGCGGCTGTCATCGGTATCCCAGACGAAGTCGCTGGCGAAGTGGTGAAGGCTTTCGTCGCTCTGTCGCCGGGTCAGGCACCATCCGAAAGCCTGCGCAAAAACATACTAGCTCACGCCCGACGACGCCTGGGTCCGGCTGTTGCTCCTCGCATCATAGCCTTTGAAAATACTCTGCCAAAGCCTCGGTCGGGCAAAATCATGCGA
>CAZDNY010000232.1:0-4223 GCA_964506885.1 uncultured Hyphomicrobiaceae bacterium
GGCCGTCCCCGGTTTCGAAAAATGGTTCGGCGTCCGCCCCGATGTCACGGTCGAGCTGCGCGCTTTGATCGTTGCCGACCTGGAGGCCACCGCCTGATGCTCGTGATCGGATTGACGGGCTCCATCGGCATGGGCAAATCGACCGCAGCGGCGCGTTTCGAGCAAAACGGCATTGCCGTGTTCGATGCCGACGCCGCCGTCCACCAGCTCTATGCCGGCGCTGCCGTCCATCTGATCGAGAACGCCTTCCCGGGCACGACCCAGAACGGCATTGTCGATCGCCCCCGGTTGCTGGCCGCGCTCATCGCCGCGCCCGAGGGGTTCAAACGGCTCGAAGCGATCGTGCATCCGATGGTGCGTGATCTGGAGCGCGACTTCTTGCACGCCGAGATCCAAAAAGGCGCGGCCATGGCCGTGCTCGAAATCCCGCTCCTATTCGAAACAGGTGGCGACAAGCTGTGCGATGTGACCGTCGTCGTCAGCGCCCCGGCCCAGATGCAACGCGAACGCGTACTGCAGCGACCCGGCATGACGCCTGAAAAGCTCGATGAGATTCTCGCCCGCCAGATGCCTGATGCCGACAAGCGCGCGCGCGCCGACTTCGTTGTGGATACCGGCGGTACGATTGCCGAATCGCAGGCACAAATCGATAAAATCATCGCCCGGCTGAAAGAGAGATCCGGCACCGCCTATCACCGCTACTGGGCGCAGGCGTAGAGTTCTCCAACCGCAATGCGCGCCATCAGACCGCCGACACAGGGATTTTGAAAGTCATGCGCGAGATCGTGCTCGATACCGAAACCACGGGCCTCAATGCGCTGAATGGCGATCGGCTGATCGAAATCGGTTGCGTCGAACTCATCAACCGCATCCCGACAGGGCGTGAATATCACGTCTATATCAACCCCGAACGCGACGTCCCGGCGGAAGCCGAAAAAGTGCATGGTCTCTCCACCGCGTTTCTGTTGGACAAACCCGTGTTTGCGAAAGTGGCCCGGGACTTCATGGACTTCATCACCGAAGACACGCTCGTCATCCACAACGCCGCCTTCGACGTCGGATTCCTCAATGCGGAATTGGCCCGCCTGGAACTCGCGCCGATTCTGATGGATCGTGTCGTTGATACGTTGCAGCTGGCGCGCCGCAAGCACCCGGCAGGCCCCAACACGCTCGACGCCTTGTGCAAGCGCTACGGTATCGACAACTCCAACCGCATCAAACACGGCGCGTTGCTCGACTCGCTGTTGCTTGCCGATGTCTACATCGAACTTCTCGGCGAACGCCAGGCGACCCTGGTCTTGTCCGATACGACGCAGATCGAGCAGTCCGAACGCCGTGCGCGCCGCGGTCCAAATCATGCGGCGCAGCGGCCCACGCCTCTGCCTTCGCGGTTGACACCGGAGATCAAGGCGGCACACCGGGCGTTTGTCGAAACGCTGGGCGGCGACAGCCCCATCTGGCTTAAATACCTGCCCGACAAGAATGCCTGAGCGCACCACGGTGTGGCTGAGCCCGAGCTTGAGACAAACTCAATTCTAGGCGTTTGCCGTGCCCGCCTTCTGTGCTTGCATCTCCTGCTGGCGCCGCACGTAAAGCGCGCCGAAATCGATCGGATCGAGCAGCAGCGGCGGGAAACCACCCTCGCGCGTGATGTCGGCGAGCAATCGGCGCAGGAACGGGAACAGGATGGCGGGGCAGTTCACCAGCAGGAACGGCTCCATCGCTTCCTTGGGAATGTTCTGGATCCGAAACAGTCCCGCATAGACCACCTCAAGCTCGTAGATCGTGCCGATCTTGCTGGTGGCGTGGGCGCGAAAATTGATCGAGCTCTCGTAGACGTTGTTGGCGGCATCGGCGGTGCGCGCATCGACGTTGACCTCGAGCTGGATGTTGGGGTTGTCGCCCGGCCCCGCGCCCATGATCTTGTCGACGTTCGGATTTTCGAACGACAGGTCCTTGATGAACTGGCCGACCACCTGCGCCTGGATGGGAGCCACGCCGGCCTGCGGCTTGGCCGCCTCGCCCGCTTTACCGTTACCGTTCGTGCCGTCCGCCATGTCGTTCCGCTGCTCCTTGAATGGAGTGTGTTCCAGATATCGAGCGGCTGGCTATCACGCGCCCGCGCGGCGCGCAATTCCGCGTGTGGGTGAAGCTACAGGCCCGAACAAGTCTCAACGCCGGTCGCGCCGTGGATCGACGGTACGCTCGTCGAGGCGCTCGTATTCACCCTCGATGATGGGCCCTTCGCCAGCGGATCTGCGTCCCGGGCCCGGTCCGGCGCCTGGTCCTGACTGTTCACGCTCCTGCCACCGTCCGTCCTCGGTCTGGTCGTCGGCCGCTCCGGTCCAGCCCCGTCCGCTAACGGTGACGAAAACCAGGCGGTTGAGGCCATAGCGCACCAGAAGCGCCCGAACCGGCGGGATCAGCAGAACGAACCCGATCGTGTCGGTGAGGATGCCCGGTGTCAGCAGCAACAAGCCCGCGACCAGCAGCAGGAATCCCTCCAGAACCGGCTTGACCGGAGGTTTGCCCTCATCCATCGACGCCATCACCCGCCGCAGCGTTTCCATGCCTTGAGCGTGCAGCAGCCATGTGCCGATCGCCGCCGTCGCGATAACGAGCAGGATGGTCGCCCAGAAGCCGATGGCCTGGCCGATCTTGATCAGCAGCGCGATCTCCAGCAGGGGGATGGCGATGAAGACCAGCAGCAGAATGGCGCGGATCGGGCTTTGCATAGGTCAGATTACCACGACTTTGGCCGTACTGCGGGCAGCGGCACCACAGCCGGCTGGGACCGCGCCGATCACCGCAAGGCGGCACCGAGGCATTGCACCTTCCGCTCCCTCGAGCCGCCTGAACGGCAAATTGGCGACCCGCCCCTTGTCTCTCAGGGCAGCACTCCCCAGCTTCTTCAAGGAAAGGGTCCCATCTTGAGCTGCCGGCGTTTCGGCCTCGAAATGTTGCGACGCCGGTAACCACGGCCGGGCCTGGAACCGGAACCCTGGTTGGCGAAGTAGTGTTTGTGCCCTAAGTTGTCGGCAACACCAATACTCTTCGGCGACCCTGCCTGAGGGAATGCGGTCGACGCTTTGAGACCCAATCCCCGAAGTAAGGTCTGGACCTTGATCGCCCGGGCGTCTACATGCGGTGGAACGCCATCCTGCCGGATTACTCTCGAAAGCGCGTCCATGGACGGAAGAATCGATCTTATCACCCTGATTTCTTTGATCGTGGCGCTCGTCGTCATTCTCAAGCTGCGCAGCGTGCTCGGCCGCCGCACCGAAGAGGATGATGCCCGTATGGAGCGCTATCGCGCCGAACAGCGCCGTGCCGCCGCCAACGGCTCGGGCCATGACAAGGTGGTCACGTTGCCGCAGCGTGGTGATCATCAGCCGGCGGCCGCCGCCAATGACGGTGGAGTTGCACTGGCCGAGGTCGAGGAGCGCATTCGAACGATGGCGGGGTCCAACCGCGACGTGGAGCGCGGCCTTCTCGATATACTCAAATTGGATTCGAGCTTCGATCCCGAGCACTTCCTGAAAGGCGCCAAGCAGGCCTATGAGCTGATCGTGACGGCTTTCGCCGAGGGCAACCGCAAGCTGCTGCGCGATCTTCTGAGCCGGGAGGTTTTTGAGAGCTTCCAGGACGTGATCGAGGAGCGCGAGCGGCGCGGTGAACAGATCGACCAGTCCTTCGTCGGCATTTCCAAGGCTGAAATCATCGACGCGGAGGAAAAAGACGGCATCGCCAGCGTGACGATCAAGTTCGTCAGCCAGCTCATTTCGGCGACGCGCGACAGAGCCGGTGCCGTGATTTCGGGCGACCCGCAGTCGGTTTCCGAAGTCACCGACCGCTGGACCTTCAGCCGCGATGTTTCGTCGGCCCGCGCCCGCATGAATCCGAACTGGAAGCTGGTCGCGACGCAGCACGCCGCTTGAATCGGGTTTTCCCGGCTGCCGTCCTGCAGTAAGTTTGTGCTTCACCGCTGGTTCGCCCGCTGCGGCAGGCCTTCCGGAGCGGTGTTTCGCGTGCCGGAGCCGACGGGGGCGTTCAGCTGCCGGCCACGCATGGGCTTGACCACGTCACGGGGCTCCGGGGGATTACCATGTCGGCCAAGGAAAGCACGCCGTCACACCGTGACAAACCGGCCGTTCGCCATCACGTCGTCCAGGCGTTGCGTGCCGCCTGGCATCTGGACGCCGCTTTGAATCGGTTGGCAACCG
>CAZDNY010000232.1:4233-5841 GCA_964506885.1 uncultured Hyphomicrobiaceae bacterium
CGCCTGCGCTGGTGCGCTTGTGGTGGGGCTCACGGCAACGGAAGGCGTCGCCCCGGCAGCGCGCGCGGAAGCCGCCGCGGTAACGATGCCGGCCCGCCCCATGCCTTCGTTCATTTCGCGATCGGCCATGCCCAAGGTTTCCAAAGCTCTCAGATCACAGAACAAGGCAAAGGCGATCGCGGCCGAGGCCGACAGCACTGGCGCAGATGCCAAAGGCCCGCCCTCCCCACGTTTCGAGCCTGTCGGGTACGATCTCTTGCCGGGCTGGGATCGGGACGATCACCTCACGGCGCTCAAGGCCTTTATCGAATCGTGCAAGCGAGTGCTCTATGCCGTCCGTGTTGGTGCACGCACCGGCGGTACGCCGCCGGACCCGGGGCTGCTGAGCGCATGCGAGGACGCCGATGACCTGATCGCCGGCAAAGCGACGCGCGCGGCCGCGCGCGCTTTTTTCGAATCCCATTTCACACCCCATCGCGTCATCCACGACGGTCCGAAGGGGCTGCTCACCGGATACTATGAGCCCGTCGTGAACGGCGACCGCCAACGTAGTGCCCGGTTCACGACGCCGCTGCTCAAGCGCCCCCGCGATCTCGTCAACCTCGTCGCCGAATCCGAACGTGGCGCGAAAGCCGAAAACCTCACCCACGCCCGCAAGTCGAAAGCGGGATGGGAGCCTTATCCGACGCGCCAGCAGATCGAAGAGGGCGCGCTTTCGGGTCTGGGCCTGGAACTGATGTATCTGAAGGACCCCATCGACGTCTTCTTCATGCAGATCCAGGGATCGGGGCGCATCGCATTGCCCGATGGCACCCACGTCCGCGTCACCTACGACGGCAAGAACGGCCATCCCTACACGTCCATCGGTCGCTACCTCATCGACAACGGCTTGTTCCCGGCCGATCGCATGTCGCTCGGCGCGCTCAAGGCATGGCTGCGGGCCAACCCCGACAAGATGCGCGAAGTGCTGTGGCAGAACCGCTCATATGTCTTCTTCCGCGAGCTTCACGGCGAACAGGCGAAAAGCGCCATGGGCGTCCTGGAGATCCCGCTCACACCGGGCCGCAGCCTGGCTGTCGATACCCGCTTCCACGCCATCGGCACGCCGGTCTACGTCGCCGCTCCTGAAATCACCCACATCACCGCGGACAAGCGCCCGTTCCAGCGCTTGATGGTGGCGCAGGATGTCGGCTCTGCCATTCGCGGGCCCGAGCGCGGCGATATCTTTTGCGGATCGGGCGACAAGGCAGGCCGTTGCGCCGGCATCACCAAGCATCCCGGCACGTTCTATGTGCTTCTCCCCCGCACCGACTTGCGCGGTCCCGTCATCGAGGCCGATGCGGGCGACCGCCGCAAGCAGCGGATCATTCGTCAGGCGCGTCAATGAGTGCCGGCGATCCGCCCTCGTCGCGCCGGCGCAAGACGCACGCGCATTTGAGTGACGAGGATCGGGCTCTTTGGAACCACGTCGCGCGTAGCGTATCCAAACCACGCCGCACCAAGTCCCGCGTGCCTGACGTTCCCGGTCTGGACCCGCTCAGCGGCGACGATCCGGCCGCCGGAGCCGACGATCCGAGAAGCTCGTGGAGACAACTGGCCCTGCTCATG
>CAZDNY010000233.1:0-1628 GCA_964506885.1 uncultured Hyphomicrobiaceae bacterium
ACGATGGCCACGCCGGAGAGCGGGGCCAGCCATGATTTCGGGAGGTTTCCTTGCGTTCGGGTCGTGCGGCGTGCAGCGCCATCCACAATATCAAGAACAACTCGGCGATCGGCACTGGCTGGGCTGCGGTTCTGGCACTGGCGGTGACATGTCTGGCGGGCGCCGCCCAGGCCCAGGCGCAAGACGCGGGCGGCGGTCAGGCGGCAGCGCCGGCGGCGGCACCCGCAGCGGCTCCGGCGGCGAAGATCGCAGTGGAGCTCAACAAGCTGGAGGGGCAGCAGGCGAGTTGCCGGGCGTATCTGGTGATCGACAACCAGAGCGACAAATCCTACGACGTGCTGAAGCTCGATCTGGTGCTGTTCCAGACCGACGGAATCATCGGGCGGCGTTTTGCGCTCGACCTGGCGCCGCTCAAATCGAAAAAGCGCTCGGTGAAGCTGTTCGATCTGGATGGCGTGAAATGCGACACGATCGGCAGCTTTTTGATCAATGACATCATGGAGTGCAAGGCGGGTGGAACGGACGAGGGCAGTTGCCTCGACCGGCTTGCCCTGTCTTCGCGATCCAACGTTCAACTTTCTAAATAAGGACCTCTTGCCGTGGGCGAGTCCGTTGTCGCCGGGGGAGCGCATGACATGTCGCTGACCTCGCTGATCCTCAATGCCGACGTGGTCGTACAGGGCGTGATCGTCCTGCTGGTGCTAGCGTCGATCGCGTGCTGGGGCCTGATCTTCGAGAAGGTGGTCCGGCTGTCGGGGCTGAAACGCCAGGTGCGTGCGCTGGAGCAGGCCGCTCAGGGCGCAGAGCTGCCGTCGGGATCGGGGCAAGGCTATGCAAATGCGATCGTAGCGGCGGGCGCGTTCGAGCGGCAGGTGGGCGAGGATCGCAGCGAGGGGCCGAATGACATCCGCCTGCGGGTGGAGCGGGCAATGCGCGGCGCAGTGCGCGGCGAGTTGAAGCGGATCGAAACCGGACTGCCGTTCCTGGCGACCGTCGGCTCGGCGGCTCCGTTCATCGGCCTGTTCGGCACGGTGTGGGGCATCATGCATTCGTTCACGGCGATTGCGCAGGCAAAGGACACCAGCCTCGCCGTGGTGGCGCCGGGCATTGCCGAAGCGCTGTTCGCGACGGCGATCGGTCTGGCCGCGGCCATTCCCGCCGTGGTCGCCTACAACCAGATCTCGGTGTCGCTGGGTCGCGCCGCCGAGCGGACCAACGCTGCCGTGCATCGCCTCGCGCCGCGCTTCCTGAATGCTGGGGCTCCGGCGGCGAACCGATAAGAGGAGCAGCGGCATGGGCATGCAGCTTGGCGGGCATATTCCAGATGAGGGCGAGGACAGCGGCTACAAGCCGATGGCCGAGATCAACATCACTCCGTTCGTCGACGTGATGCTGGTGCTGCTCATCATCTTCATGGTGGCCGCACCGCTCCTGATACAGGGTGTGCCGGTCGATCTTCCGAGCACCTCGGCGGGCAAGCTGTCGCAAACGAAGAAGCCGATGGTGGTGACGCTGACGGGGCAAGGCGAGCTTTTCATCCGTGATGAGGCGGTCAGCCAGGCGGGGCTGGTGTCGCGGCTTGCCGAGATCCGCGCTGCGGAAGGCGACACGGTCGTCTATGTGCGGGC
>CAZDNY010000233.1:1728-5839 GCA_964506885.1 uncultured Hyphomicrobiaceae bacterium
CGCGGCTTGCCGAGATCCGCGCTGCGGAAGGCGACACGGTCGTCTATGTGCGGGCCGATCGCACGGTCGCCTATGGCGATGTCATGGCGATCCTGGGGCGTGTCGGCGAGTCGGGCTATGCGCGGGTGTCGCTGTTGTCGAAGCCGTCACCGCGGGCGGGCGCGAGCACGAGCACTTCGGGGGCGTCGGCTCAATCGGGCGCTACCACGGTCGGGAACTGAGCTTCATGAACGCCATTCGCGCGTCGAGCTTGCTGTTGTCTGCGGTGCTGCACGGCGCGCTGGCGGCTGCATTCGTCGACTTCGCAGTGGGCGGGCGTTCGCTCGAGCAGGGAACGGGCAACGACCTGCTCAGGATCGAGCAGGGGATTGCGCTGGAAGGCCTGACGCGGCTTGGCGATGCGCCAGAGACGATCGAGGCGCGCGAGGTGATCGAGCAGCAGGCCAGCGTGGCGCGGCCAGAGCTGGAAGAGATCAAGACCGCCGAGGCGAAGCCGGAAGAACCGCCGCCACCGGAGGACATCGAGGTCGCGGAACGGCCGCCCGAGGAAGAGCCGCCGCCGCCCGAACAGATCCAGCCCGCCGAACAGCCGCCGGAGGTGAAAGACATCATCACCTCGCCGCTGGGGCCCGTGCAGGAAGTCCAGGCGACGCCTCCCCCGCCGAAGCCGGTCGAGGTACAGCCGCCGCAGCCGCGTCAGGTGGCGACAGAGCAGCAGATCGAACAGGTGGCCGTGCTCGAACAGAAGGCGGCGTCAAAAGCGCAGGAGGGCGGCGACGCCACGCTTTATCGGGCGTATCTCGGCTCCATCCGGACGCACATCGAAAAGTTCAAGGTGAGACCCAAGTCGCGCGCGAGGGGCACGGTTGTCGTGCGCTTCACGGTTGATCGCGAGGGCAAGGTGGTCGAGCGCTCGGTGGCGACCAGTTCAGGTTCGGAGCAGCTCGATGCCGCGGCGCTGGAAGCGATCGACAAGGCGGCGCCGTTCCCGAAGTTTCCCGAGGACATCTCGCGCGAGCAGATCGTGCTGTCGCTGCCGTTCCGGTTCGTGGTGCGTTGATGCGCTCACGGGCTGTTCGCCGCTTTGCGGCGGCCCTGCGCGGGCGCGGCCCATTTGGGCCGGGCCGTGGTCGCGGCCTGGGCGGTCCGCCTTCGGCAGGACCGCCGGAGTGGCGTAAGCGCTCTATTAATAGCGGCGCGGCAGGAAGCGGGTGGCGGTGAAGCTCGGCTTCCAGGTGCGCGTGGTTTCTTCGGCGGCCTCGGTTTCCTTGATGGCGGCAGCCAGCGCGTCGCGCAGTTTCTCCAGCCCCGGTGTGCGCGCCATGTCGTCGTGCATGTAAAGGAGCGTCTCGCGCATGGTCGACAGGTCGATCTGCGGCGGCCAGGGATTTGAGCGGGAGATGCGATACATGGGGTCAAACCTCCGGAACGCCGGCTCGTAAAAGAAGCCTTAACAAAACGCGTCACATTTCGATTTATTTCTTCGCAAGAACGGGGCCAAGGCGCAAGGGGCGTCTGGCGTGGTGCCGTTGTGCCAATCCGGGGCAAGCGCTTCGGGTTTCATCAACAAGTCGTTGGGTCGTTCGTTCACCTTTTTCGCCCAGGATGAGCACGGATTGCGCTGGCCGGGACAGGCCGGCGCCATGCGTCGTGCCGGCATCAAGCAGGCAAGGAGTGAGTCGTGCCCAAGTCTCCGAGCGTCCTCATCATCGTCGAAAACCTGACCATGCCGCTCGACCGGCGCGTCTGGCAGGAGGCGCGGACGCTGCGCGACAACGGCTATACGGTCTCCGTGGTGTGTCCGGTGGGCGGGAAATACACCGCACCTTACGAGGTGCTGGAAGGCATCCACGTGTTCCGCCATCCGCTGCCCTTCGAGGCGGACGGGCCGCTCGGCTACCTGGTCGAATACTCCTGGGCGCTGACGTGGGAATTCGCGCTGTCGGTGAAGGCCTATTTCAAGGTCGGCTTCGACGTCGTGCAGGCGTGCAATCCGCCGGACCTTTTGTTCCTCATCGCGGGCTTCTGGAAGTATCTGTTCGGCAAGCCGTTCGTGTTCGATCATCACGACATCAACCCGGAGCTGTTCGAAGCCAAGTTCGGCAAGAAGGGCTTCTTCCATAAGTTGCTGACGATGTTCGAACGCTGGACCTTCAAGACGGCGGACGCCTCGATTGCGACCAACGAGACGTTCAAGGAGATCGCGGTGAAGCGCGGCGGCATGGACCCTTCGCGCGTGTTCATCGTCCGCTCGATCCCCGACGTCAGCCGGTTCAAGCGGGTGGAGCCGAACGACAAGCTGCGCAACGGCAAAAAGCACGTGATCGGCTATGTCGGCATCATGGGTGCGCAGGACGGCGTCGACTTGCTGGTCGAGGCGATGGACGAGATGGTGAATGAGCAGGGGCGCGATGATGTCGGCTGCGTGATCGTCGGTTCCGGCACGGAGCTGCCCAACCTGCAGGCGATGGCCAAGGCGAAGGGGCTGGACGATCACATCACGTTCACGGGCTTCCTGTCGGGTGACGCGCTGCTGGCGGCGCTCTCCAGTTTCGATGTCGGCGTGATCCCCGATCCGAAGAACACCTACAACGACAAGATTTCGATGAACAAGGCGTTCGAGTACATGACGCTCGGCATCCCGTTCGTGCAGTTCGACCTGATGGAGGGGCGCAAGATTGCGGGCGACGCGGCGCTTTATGCGGCGGACAACTCATCGAAGGATTTGGCGCGGCAGGTTCAGCGGCTGATGGACGAGCCTGAGCTTCACGCGCAGTTGGCGGCGGAGGGCAAGGCGCGCGCTGCGGCGCTGCTCGACTGGGACGCGGAAGCGGGGCGCCTGCTGGCGGCCTATGAGACGGTTCTGGCGCCGCGCGCGACAGATGCGCATGGCAGGCATCCGGCGGGTCTGCCGGTGGGGCGGTGAAATTTCAGGCGGCCATTTGGCAGGTGGATTTGCGCGGCCCGGTCAAAAGCCGGGCCGTTCGTGTTTGGTCCGTTGTAATGCGTTCAAGGTCGAGCTGCTTCCGCGCGTCTGGCGGATTGGGTGGTGAAGATGAAGCATCGCGCAATCGAGACGCCGTATTCCGCTGAGGCAAGTGCGACGGTTGTTATTGTGACATCTCAATCTGTCGCGGCGGGTTACGGTGCTCGAATCTCGTGCCGAGATTCTGCGCGCCTTTAAACCCGCCCTACATTGCTTTCTTTTGCGCTGCCGATTCACGTTTGCGCCTGTTCGGACTGATGGCCGCGCGCAAACGATCGGAGCGCGCTTTGTTGGCGCTGCCGATTCACGCCGAAGCGTGAGCTTCGCTCTGTCGCTTCGACGATCGGAGCGCGAGTAACTCGCGTTTGCCGTCGGGCATGGTGAGGGCGGCGAGCGCGATGACGGAGAGCGAGGCGGTGGCCAGGACCGCGGCCAGGGTGATGAGCGTGGCGGTGGCCGGCGTTGCGGCGGCAATGGTGAGCGCGATGAGTCCGGCTGGGATCAGCAGCAGGCCGCGCAGGGCCATTGCGGTGCCGAGGCGGTTGTGTTCGGTTGCGACGGTGGGCGCGCTGCGGTCGTGCAGGCGGTCCAAGCGCCAGGTGACGTAGGCGAGCGAGGCGAACTCTGCGATTGCTCCGGCAGCAGCCGCACCTTCGAGGCTGTAGCCCGACTTGATGGCTACGAAAGCGAGGATCAAGCCGCACGCGCGGATCATGCCGGCGGTGAAGAACGGGCGTGTGATGCCCTTGGCCAGGAGCGCTGCGCCGGGTACGGCCTGCAACATGCGCATCGACCACATCACGGCGAGCCAGCCGACGAGGACGCCAAGGCCGGTATAGTTCGAACCGAAGGCGAGAGGGAGAACCGCGCCGCCGGCGATGACGAACGCGACCAGATAGAGGGCGGATGCGAGGGACGTTGCCTCGGCCATCATGCGGAAGCGGGCAGCGAAGGCCGGCGCGTTGTCCTGCTCGGAGGACAGCAGCGGCAGCATCAGGGAATTGGCGACCTTGGCGGCGATGAGGCCGGGCACCATGGTAATCATGAAAGCGGCGGTATAAGCCGCGAGGCCTTCCATGCCGATCAAGTGGCCGATCAACATGCGATCGCCCTGGTAGACGGCGA
>CAZDNY010000234.1:0-5832 GCA_964506885.1 uncultured Hyphomicrobiaceae bacterium
AGACAGGGCGCCTGTGATGCCGGCGCGCACCGCGCGTTCGTTCCGCTGAGCCATCGTCGCAATGCCCTTTCCCTTGGTTGCCGCGTTCCTGTTACCCGGAATTCATGGGTTATACGGGGGTAGCCGAGCTTTGGGGCGACCTGAAGTTAAGTTTTTGCAAGATTGCGGGGAAAGGTGCTCCGGTGGCAGCGAGGGGCAGGGACTCAAAAAGCCCTGCCAAGTGTCTGGCAGGGCTTGTAATTTTCTGATTTTCGAGGGCCGAACTATTTCTGCGCGGCGAGATAGGCGAGCAGATTTGCCAAGTCGGTCGTGTCCTTGATGCCGCCGAAGGCCATCTTGGTCTTGGGGATGTAGTCCTTGGGCTTGTGAAGGAAGGCCGCGAGATCCGCCAGCTCCCAGTTTCCGCCCTTGGCCTTCAGGTCGGCAGAATAGGAAAAGCCGTCGGCGGCGCCCTTGGGCTTGCCAACGATGGCGTGCAGATTGGGCCCGGTCTTGTTGGCGCCACCGCTCTCGACGGTGTGGCAGCTGGCGCACTTCTTGAAGACAGCCTCGCCTGCTGCGGCATCGGCGCTGGCGACTGCGGTGGCAACGGCTGCGGGATCGAAAGCAGCGGCTGCGGGAGCTTCGGCCTGGGCCGTGCCCGCGCCTTCTTGCGGCTGCGGCAGCCGGTAGCCGGCGAAGCTTTCAGTGTGAGCGCCATGACCGCCGGTGTTGAGTTCGACGACGGTTTTTGCGCCAAAGATGACCAGCAGCGCACTCAATACGCCCGCAGCGATCTTGGTCAGCTCGAAGGAGTCCATCATGATGTCGGGTCTCGGGAGTTTGATTTGCGTGACTTTTCCGGGGGGCGGCAACATACCGCTCCAATTCCGCGGCCGACTATAGGAATTTGGGCTCCGCTTGCAACCAGACTTGCGTTCGTTCTACAGACGGCCACCGAGGCGAATTGTCACTTCGCACACGGGAACAGGGCCTGTGAGGCCCAGACCAGCGTCGGAGCACCAATGTCGCGCCCATTTTCCGAGGTGATCACAATTATTCCAGCGCGCATGCAGGCGTCGCGGCTTCCCGGCAAGCCGATGGCCGACATCGGCGGTGTCGCGATGATCGTGCACGTTCTAAGGCGTGCGCAGGAGGCTGGTGCCGGGCGAGTGGCTGTTGCAACTGATGCGCCCGAGATTTTCGAGGCGGTGGTGGCGGCGGGCGGAGAAGCCGTGATGACGCGCGCGGACCATACCAGCGGGTCCGACCGGGTGTTCGAGGCGCTGAATGCTCTCGATCCGGAGGGGCGGTGCGAGGTGGTGGTCAACCTGCAAGGCGATCTGCCGACCTTGGAACCGCGACTTGTGACCGCGTGTCTGGCGCCGCTGTCGGACGGGGATGTCGATATCGCTACGCTGGCGGCGGTGATCGAGGACGAGGACGAGCGCACCAATCCGAACGTGGTCAAGGTCGTCGGGACGCCTGCGGGCGGGCCGGGCCGGCTCCGCGCTCTGTATTTCACGCGGGCGACCGCACCTTATGGAGACGGGCCGCTTTATCATCACATCGGCATCTATGCCTACCGGCGGCAGGCGCTGGCGCGGTTCGTCGGATTGCCACCCTCGACGCTGGAAACGCGCGAGCGACTCGAGCAGCTCAGGGCACTGGAGGATGGCATGCGTATCGACGTCTCGGTCGTTGACACTGTTCCTCTCGGTGTCGATACTCCGGCCGATCTGGAGCGGGCGCGCGCTCTACTGGGTGCGCAAGTTGCCTGATCTGCTCACCATCCCAGACCCTTCCCATCCGCTCCAAGCCCGCCCGGCCTTGGGCTCCAGCCCAATGCTTGATGGCTATGGACCGTAACGAGCGGCTTCAACGACTGCAGGCCATATGACGAACCTCGAAGCGCAAGCTACCAGTCCTCAACGGATTGCCTATCAGGGCGAGCCGGGTGCCAATTCCCATATCGCCTGCCTCGAGGTCTATCCGGACTTCGAAGCGATCGCTTATCCGACGTTCGAGGACGCGCTGGCGGCCGTGACGAAGGGCGACGTGCGTTATGCGATGATCCCGATCGAGAATTCGGTGGCGGGCCGGGTTGCCGACATTCACCATCTGTTGCCGGGTGCGGACCTCTACATCGTCGGCGAGCACTTCTTGCGGGTGCGTCATCAGTTGATGGCGCTGCCCGGTGCCTCACTCGAGACGATCAAACGGGTGATGAGCCACACGCAGGCGCTGGGCCAGTGCCGCAACACGCTGCGCCAGTACGGGCTGAAACCGGTGCCAGAAGCCGATACGGCTGGATCGGCGCGCATGGTCAGTGAGAGCGGTGATGAAAGCCTTGCGGCGATCGCTTCGTCGCTGGCGGCGGAGATCTATGGTCTCAACATCCTGAAGAGCGACGTCGAGGACGAAGATCACAACACCACGCGGTTCGTGATCCTGGCGCATGAGCCCGACGATGCCGACCCCGACGACGGCGAGATCGTGACGACGTTCCTGTTCCGGGTGCGCAACGTGCCGGCGGCGCTCTACAAGGCGCTGGGCGGGTTTGCGACCAATGGCGTCAACATGACGAAGCTGGAGAGCTACCAGACCGAAGGGACGTTCAACGCGACGATGTTCTTCGCCGACATCGAAGGCCATCCAGCGCATCGCTCGGTGCAACTGGCGCTGGAAGAATTGTCATTCTTCTCAAGCGAGGTGAGGCTGCTCGGCAGCTACGTGGCCAGCCCCTACCGGCGCGAGGCGGCGGAACGGGCTGCCGGCATGATGCCCACGCACAATCAGAAGACCTGACGCTGCGCGCGTTGGTGTGGACGTTGCTGTTTCGAGACCGAGTGAGTTTTGCGGAGGCTTGTCATGCGCCTTGAGGGAAAAATCGCAATCGTGACGGGCGGCGCCTCGGGATTCGGGCGGGGAATCGCTGAGCGTTTCGTGCGCGAGGGTGCACGGGTGATCGTTGCAGATCTCAACGGAGCGGCAGCGGCCGAAGTGGTTCAGTCGTTCGGCAACGGTGCGATTGCGGTGGAGGCGGACGTCACAAAGAAGGGTGACGTGCAGCAGGTGATCGCGACGGCGGACGAGGTGTTCGGCGGGCTTGACATCCTGGTCAACAATGCCGGCTTCACACACAAGAACCAGTCGTTGATGACGGTCAGTGAAGAGGACTTCGACCGCATCTATGCCGTCAACGTGAAGTCGATCTATCTGACGACGCTTGCTGCGGTGCCTGTCATGGAGAAGCGCGGAGGCGGTGCGATCATCAATACCGCCTCGACGGCGGGGGTGCGGCCGCGTCCGGGGCTGACGTGGTATAATGGTTCAAAAGGCGCGGTGATTACGCTGACGAAGTCGATGGCGGCGGAGCTGGCTCATAAGAAAATCCGCGTCAACGCGATCAATCCGGTGATCGGCGAGACGGGCATGCTGGAACAGTTCATGGGCGTGCCCGATACGCCCGAGAACCGGGCCCGCTTCCTCGCGACGATACCGCTGGGGCGCATGTCGACGCCGGAGGACATCGCCAATGCAGCACTGTTCCTGGCGGAGCCCGCCTCAAACTTCATTACCGGTGTTGCCATCGAGGTCGACGGCGGGCGCTGCGTCTAAATCATATCCGCCTGAGGCGGAATCGCACCGCCGAACCGCTTCACACTTCGGCTAAACATGCTCGTGCACGTCCTAGAGCGGGGCCTTGAAGACGAAAAAGGCGCCGAGTGCGATGAGCGCGAAGCCGACTATGTGATTGATGGTGACGGGTTCTTTCAAGAACACGACTGAGAAGACAGCGAAGACGATAAAGGTGATGACCTCCTGCATCGTCTTCAGTTCGGCGGTCGAATAGACCTGGTGGCCGATCCGGTTGGCGGGAACGGCAAAGCAATACTCGACAAACGCGATTGCCCAGCTTGCGAGGATGACGATCGCAAGCGGCTTCGTCGTGAACTTCAGGTGGCCGTACCAGGCGAGCGTCATGAAGACGTTCGAGGCGACGAGCAGCAGGATCGGTAGAACGTAAGGCGTCAGCGCGGTGGGCATGGGAGGCTCGCGAGCGACAACCCCGTCGGGCGGGGCGGCGGTTCATATCGCCCGGCAATGCCGTCGGCAATCGAAATCGCGTGTGAGCGTGCGGCCTTCAGTCCGTGTGGCGGTTATCGGCTCAAGAGGTTTTCGAGCTTCTTCTGGCGCGAGTCTTCGGGCTCCTGGAAGGAGAGCGTCGACACCAAATTGCCGGCCTTGTCCATCAGATAGACGGATGCGGTGTGGTTCATCGTATAGTCGTCGGCCTGCTTGGACGGCACCTTCTCATAGAAGACCCGGTAGGACTTGGCGACGGCGGCGACCTCCTCAGAAGTGCCGGTCAGGCCGATAATGCGCGGATCGAAGGCGGACAAGTACAGCTTCAGGTGCTCGGGCGTATCGCGCTCGGGATCGACCGAGACGAACAGGACGTTGAGGCCGTCGGCCTTGTCGCCCAAGGCGTTGAGGTGGCCGGTCATTTCCAGAAGCGTGGTCGGGCAGATGTCGGGGCAATGCGTGAACCCGAAGAAGATCGCGTAGGGTTTGCCGGCCAGTGTGGCGCTTGAGAAGCGGCTGCCGTCGGTGGCGGTCAGCTCGAAGGGGGCGCCGATCCTGGCAGCGCCGGGCAATGAAATCCCGGCCTGGTGGGCACGCTGGGCCTCACCCAGCAGATACATGCCCGAGCCGATGGCGAGGACGGCAACTGCCGCCCACGCCACGAGCCGGATCTTTCGCAATGCGCCTGTGCTAGTGGCCATGCTTGTGGTCCTGCATCTTCTTCATGTCATGGCCGGAATGGTCCATCTTGCCGTGATCCATTTGGCCGTGATCCATGCCGCCGGATGTCTTGGCGCCGAGCGGGGCGACCTCGTAGGCAATCGCAGCCTCGCCGGCGTTCTCGAACTTCAGCGTTCCGGCGACGGACTTGCCTTCGACCGGGCTCGCCTTCAGGTCCATGAACATCACATGGTAGCTACCGGGCTTCAGCTCAACGGTTTCGCCGGGCTTGATTTCCAGCCCCTTTGCCAATTCGCGCATCTTCATCACACCGCCGTCCATGCTCATTTCATGGACCTCGATGCGGCCGGCGATTTCAGCGCTGCCGCCGACGAGCCGGTCGGCGGACTTGCCGGTGTTGGTGATCGTGAGGAAGCCTCCAGCCACCTTGGCGCCCGGCGGGGTGACGCGCGTCCAGGCCTTGGAGATGACGAGGTCGCCGACCTTGACGTCTGCGGCGACTGCGGCGCCCGGCATGGCGAGAACGACCGCAGTGGCGGCGGCGAGCATCAGGCTCAGGGATTTTTTGAACATCTGTGGTCCTCTGGTTGACTACGATCGTGGTTTTTATCTTGCGGCATGTCCTGCGGGGGTGGGGCGCCATCCCCGCAGGCGTGCCGTAGGTCAGAAGTGGAGGCCTGCCGTGAAGGCGAGTGACCAGTCACGTTCGAGCTGCGGGCCGTTGAGGTTCTGGTAGAGCGGCACGCCGGCCTCGATGCCGATACGGGCCATGGTGCCGTGGCCAAGCGGTATGTGGCCGTTGAGGCCGAGGAAAGCCTCGATGCGCTCGCCGCCGTAGAACTCAGGGTAGGTGCCCTGGAATGGACCGCCGATGTTGGGGTCGCGTCCATGGATTTCATCCTGCGTGCTGGCGGACAGACGCGCGGTGCCGTTGAGGCCTTCGGTCAGCTTGTAGCTCAGCCAGGCGGTTGCTTCATAAAGGTTGCCCCAGCGGTAGCCCTCGTCGTTCTCGTCTTCAAGCGCGATGCGGCCTTTCACCTGCGCGCCCCAGCCGAGGCGGCCGGCATTGCCGAGGTAGGTGAG
>CAZDNY010000235.1:0-5822 GCA_964506885.1 uncultured Hyphomicrobiaceae bacterium
GCAGTGCGGCTTCGTCCGCTCGAATTTTGCCTTAGCCATAGTCCGTTTCCTCGAAGTAGCGGGAGCGATGCGCCGCCAACACTCGGGGATGCCGAGCCGACGCACACGTTGCGCCCGTGTCTCTAAGGGTTTGACGGCCGTTCTTCAAGGGTGAAATGCGCGAAAAGGCCGGGGTCGTGGCGTGGGCGACCGGCTGCCGATTGGTCCGGGCCGACACGGGCCGGCCAAAGCCACTGAGTGGCAGGGTCTCAGGGGGTCTGGCCACGGCCGGCGCGCAGCGCATCCACGCTCCAGGGGCCGGGGCCTGCGACGACAAGGTAGAGGAACACGAAACAGTACAGGATCGCGGCATCGCCACCGTTGTTGACGGGGAACAGATCGCGCGGGGCATGGGCGATCCAGTAGGCGAATGCCATGGTGCCGGAGGCGAGGAAGGCGGCCGGCCGCGTGAACAGGCCGATCAGGAGCAGGGTGCCGCAGATCAACTCGATGACGGCGGCATACCAGGACAGGCTGAAGGCTGCGACGATGCGCTCGGTCGGGGGGAACCCCAACAGCTTTTGTGTGCCGTGAAGCAGGAAAATGAAGCCTGCGACGGCGCGCAGAACACTCAGCATGCGTGGACGCCAGGCCGCCAGATCGTTCGAATTCATCCGTTTTTTCCCACACGTACGATTGAGGCCTTGTGACCTGGCACAACGTCGCTTGACGCTGAACGGTTCCGCTCCCTCATGCTATGAGACCCCGAACGCGGGTGCAAATCGGCCCGGCAAGCCGGCGGAGGCGGCGATCATCGTGGAACAGACACTCAAGGCCGCAACACAGAAACAGCGCGAAGAACTCACCTCGCTCCTGGGGCCCGCGATGCGGGCAATGGCGAAAGACGCCCGCGACATGTTCCAGGATCGCCGCGCCGTCGAAGGCCTGTTGGAAGCCCGGCTCAAGGACATGCCGCACTGCAAGCACCTGTTCGCGCTCGACGCCACGGGGCGGCAATTCATCGACAACATCACGCGCGAGGGCCGCGATCCGGACTCGGTTGGCCGGGACCGGTCAGGGCGGCCCTACATGCAGGGGCTGATCGGCTCCACCGACTTCAAGCTGTCTGAGGCCTACATCAGCCGCAACCGCAAGCGGCCGATGCTGACGGCGGTGCAGGTGGTGCGCGATGCGGAGGGTGGCCTTGCTGGCTTCCTGGGCGCCGACTTCGACTTGAGCGAACTGCCGGCCACCGAAGAGCTCTATTGCGACACGCAGGTGTGGCGGCAGGTGAAGGGCGACCCGGCGATCCGCGGCGGCCTGTTTGCGCAGACGCGCGCTCAAAGCCTGATCGACGACCATCTCGACACGGTGCTGCCGGTCATGAACGAACTCATCACCGAGCGCGGCGTCTTTCACGGCAAGCTGCACTTTTCGTCCAACCGGGCGACAATCTGGCTCGTCGACGACCCGATGAACTACCGGCTGCTCGACAGCTCCGACCTGCTCGATCCCGACATCTGCCTCGCCTACCGGCCGCGGCCTTATCTGGAAGGGGCGGCGGTGCCGCGCGAGGACGTCGCGAAGGTGCTGGACATGTTCCGGAAGCTGCGGTTCGCGGATGAAACGATCTATTTGCGCTCAGGCTCGCTCAACATTTCAAACGGGCTCGTCAGCTTGAACTTCTCGTGCGACGGCACGCACTACGTGCGTTACGACGAGCTGTTGGGCCGCGGCATGGATTTCTGGCTGGGGGGCGCGGGGTGAAGTTGCGCTCTGCCCGCCGTCTTGCGCATGCTCGCAGGTATGGGATCTGTCGGACAGCGCCAACATGACCCACGCCCTACGCAACACGCCGAACAGACCCCATATGTCGTAGCACTGGGAGGTAGACGGCGGCTGGCACGTGCTGGAAACGGAGCTTGCCATGCACGACGGTTGGATGAGCTGGGGCCACGGATACGGCGGCGGCATGTTGATTGGGCCAATTATCTGGATCGCCATCATCGCTTTTGGCATCTGGGCGGTGTTATGGATCATGCGCAGCACAGATACGAACGGTCGTCTCGGCAGCCGATCCCGCAAGACGCCACGCGAGATCCTCGATGCGCGCTTTGCCGAGGGAGTGATTGATGAGGCTGAGTATCTCCGGCGCCGCGAATTGCTCGAGTCTTGAACCGCGCGGGCGGGTTCAATACGGCTGGGGGTATCGGCATTGCCTGGCCATTTGCTGGGCTTCACCGTCCTCGGCAAACTTACATCAGAGGTCGCACTGCCGAGCGCGCCGCAGCGAAGGCTCAACTCAAATCTGAAGCCTTGGCGGAGGCGGATGGAGCGGGTGATGGGAATCGAACCCACGTATTCAGCTTGGAAGGCTGCTGCTCTACCATTGAGCTACACCCGCGCTCGTCCGGGATGGTCTGACGTCTCCATGGTGCGCGGGCGAGATGGCCGCTTCGGGGCGGCTTCGCCGGGTCTGGTGGAGGGGGCTGGATTCGAACCAGCGTAGGCATAGCCAACGGATTTACAGTCCGTCCCCTTTAGCCACTCGGGCACCCCTCCAGTCCGCGACGCACGGGCCGACAAGTCGTAGAACCCAAACGAAATAGCCCCGCGAAGGTCGCCGCGGGGCAAGCACCGTCTTATGCTAACGGGGGGCCGCGCTGTCAATCCCTTATCTCCCTGGCCCTTATCTCCCGCGACGGTGACCGGGTTGCAGAGGCACGTGCGGTGTTCTGCTTGCCGTCAGGCCCATGACTGCCGTATGGCTCGGCGCGCAATTTCCCCGAGCCGGTTCCGACCGCGCCAACCCCAGGTTCGCCCATGCCCGCGCCTCCCGGCAAGCCCCGTCCGTCCGCCCGTCCTGGCAGCCGCCCCGGTGGCCGCCCCGTCTCGGCCAAGGAGCGCGGGCGGATCAAGGCGGCCCAGCCGTGGCGTGAGAAACCCTCCGAGGACGACCGGCCGACGCTTTACGGCGTGCACGCGGTGGCGGCGGCGCTGGCCAATCCGCAGCGGCGGATCCGCCGGATGATGGCGACGGAGAACGCGGAAAACCGGCTCAGCGAGGCCATCGCCGCGCGCGGGTTGGCGGTGGAGCGTGTGCGGCCCAAGGATCTCGACCGGCTGCTTGGCCCCGACACCGTGCACCAGGGCGTGGCGATCGAGGCCGATCCGCTACCCGAGCCGGAGCTGGCGGAGCTGATCGCGAAGGCGGCCCACGGTCCGCTCGTGGTGCTGGATCAGGTGACGGACCCGCACAACGTCGGCGCGGTGCTGCGCTCGGCGGCGGTATTCGGTGCTGCGGGACTGGTGACGACACGGCGGCATTCCCCGCCGCTTAACGGAACGCTTGCCAAATCCGCTTCGGGGGCGCTGGAACTGGTGCCGGTGGCGCTCGTGCAGAACCTGTCACGGGCTCTCGAGGAGCTGAAGGCGGCGGGCGTTGTGGTGATTGGGCTCGACGGTGAGGGCGAAACGCTGCTGGAGGACACAGCGCTGGCTGGACCGGTGGCGTTCGTGCTCGGCGCGGAGGGCAAGGGCCTCAGGCAACTGACCCGCGAGACATGCACGAAGGTCTGCCGCATCGGCACGTCGGAGACGCTTGCGAGCCTCAATGTGTCGAACGCGGCGGCGATCGCGCTGCATCTGGCCCAGATGCGGCGGCGGGCAAACGCTTGATCCCTGCACGGCCCTTTCAATCGCGCGGCTGCGGCGGCTCGGGCGGCTCGTGGTATTCGCCGTCGTCTTCGCCTTCGTCGGGCGCCTCGAAGGGCAGCGACATGATCGCCATACCCATCTTGAGTGCGCCGAAGGTCAACGCGCACATGGCGAACAACAGGAACATCGGAACGAACGGCTCGGAGCTGTCGACCAGCAACTGGCGCACGCCAGCCAGGTCGACGAGCACGATGATGGCGGCGAAGACGATGCCGAAAGCCACGCCCATGGCGCAGTGCAGCCCCAGAAATTGAAGCAGGCTCGGCGGATTTGGATCGCCGGGAATCGTTCGTGGAAAGTGTCGGTGTGGCATGGGGTCCTCGATCAGCCCCTCGACCTCGTTGACGGCTCGGCTGCCATGCTCTGGCATTTCGGATCGCGCACGCCGGGCCCGGTTCGACATCTCGTATTTAAACACATCTACCGGCCGGAACTGTGACCTGGATCACCCCGCCGCAATCGGCCGCACGTCGTGCGGGTGGAGAAACATAGCAGGCAAACGCGAAAACGGCCGCCGGGGTTGCCCCGACGGCCGCTTGAAATTGCCATCCGCCCCGGCGGGGACGCGATCACCAGCGATGGCGGCGATGATGGTGATGGCGGTGGACATGGCGGCGATGCTTGTAGCCGCGCTTGGGATAACCCCACGCCTTGTGGTAGCGCGGCAGACGATAGTGCTTGCGGCACTTGCGATAGCAGCGCGCGGGGACCCAGTAGTGCGAATTGTATGCCGGATAGTAGCGCGGCTTGACGTAGCGATAGTGGTAGGGATCGCCGTAGCTCTTGCGGACGTAGCGATGGCGGTAGCGCGGCCGGTAGACACGATGGGTGACAACCCGCTCGCGGCCCCAATCACGATCGTGGCGGAAAAAGCCGGCCGAGGCCTGCTGCGGCAGTGCGACGATCACGGCGGCCAGGACCGCCAGCGCCGCGAAGATGGCTTTGATACGCATAACTTGAACGACTCCCGTACTCGAATGACTTGCCCGCACCCATCATACAGAAATTGGCTAATGTTCCTCTAACCATGCAGCCGGAAGGACCGCTGATCGATCCGGCATGCGATGAAAAGCGGAACGGGGCGCGGTCAGGAACATCCCCAATGTGCCATTCCGGTGCATAACGACACCACCTCATCACCATGAGGCGAAATGACGTCTTCAGAAGGCGTTTCGGTAGGCCTTCGGCGAAATCACCGTCAGAATGATAATGTAGAGGTCGAGCACGATCGACCAGTTCTCGATGTAATGAATGTCGAACTCGACGCGATGGCGCATGGCCTCTTCGGTTTCGGTTGCGCCCCTCAAACCATGCACCTGTGCCCAACCGGTGATCCCCGGCTTGACATTGAGACGGCGCGAATAGTCCAGGATACGTGTCTCGAAATGCAGATCGTGCGCGACGGCATGCGGCCGCGGCCCGACCAAGGACATCTCGCCGACAAGCACGTTGATGAGCTGGGGCAGTTCGTCGAAGTTGAGCTTGCGCAGCCAGCGACCGACGCGGGTGACGCGGGCATCGCCACGAGTGGCCTGCGTGATGCTCTCGCCATCTTCAAGGGTCGTCATCGTGCGGAATTTCCAGATGCGAAATTCCTGATGGTTATAGCCGCGGCGACGCTGCCGGAAGAACACAGGGCCGTTGCTGTCCAGCTTGATCAGAGCCGCAATCAGTACGAATACCGGCGCCAGCAGGACCAGGGCCAGAGCGGCGAAAAAGAAATCGAAAGCGCGCTTGGCAAGGGCCTGCATCGGGCCCATCGGTGCAGCGGTCAAGGATAGCGTCGTGGCGCCGCCGAAGCGGGCGATGCGAGGATCGGCTGTCCAGCCCCCTCACTCTGGGCCACTGATTTGGGGTTTCTCTAATATCGTTTCGGGGACCGGTGGGCGCATTCCAAGTGCGTGATGCGGGCGGACGTGATTGTACTGCCGGAGCCACGTGTTGATGACGACCTGCGCCTGACGGGTCGTCGCGAACCACTCGGCATTGAGCACCTCGCGTCGTAGCGTGCCGTTGAAGCGCTCGTTGTAGCCGTTCTCCCAGGGCGAGCCAGGATAGATGCGGATCGGTTGAATGCCGACACGGCTGAGCCAATCCTGGAACGGTGCCGCGGCGAACTCAGGACC
>CAZDNY010000236.1:0-5807 GCA_964506885.1 uncultured Hyphomicrobiaceae bacterium
CTGCGAAGTTCGCTCAGGCGGTTGCCGCGGAGTGGAGGCGAACTTCGCAAGACGGGACACTAGAACGGTGCTTAGGCAACCCGATCGGTCGACGGCCAACGCTCGTCGTCGGTTTATTCCGACAGGCCGAATACCTGGATTCCGGAATGCGAGAAGGGATTTGTCGCCTGGAACTCGACCTGCATTTTGCGGATATGGCGTTCGTGCCCCTTCAAGTCGAACTCGGGTCCGTCGGACTCGTCCTTGATGGTTTTGTTGACGTCCCAACGCTCGGTGGCGCCGTTTCCGTACTCGATGTCGATCTTGCCGATGCGGACGTCGTGCCGGAGGATATGCAGCTTGATGCGCGAATAGCGACCATCGTGATCGGGGTGAATTCGCAGCACGTGGCGGTCGGACAACGGATCCACGTCACCTTGACCAATCAGCGCCCAGTGTGGCCGCTCACTATCGCGATGTGGAGCTTCATGGGTGCCGGAATGCCAGCCGGAATGGCGCCGGTCATAGCGTTCGCCAGTGATCACGCAGTCCGATTCACGAAAGGGTCTGGCGATCCGTTCAGGTCCGCGCTTGAGCCGATCCAGAATGAGATTGCACTGCCGGTTGGCCTCGATACAGGCCTTGCGCTTCTCCTCCTGGGTGGTGTCGTTGCCGTAAAATTCGACCCGCCCCTCGGTGTGCGTTCCCCCGACGATGCCACCCGATCCATAATGGAACTTGGCGTCGGAAAAGCAGATGTAGGTCGATCGAGACCGCGCATCGGCCTCTGTTGCAATGCCGATCACGCCAGCAGAAACGACTACACATGCAGCTATGGCCTTCAGCATTGTCTGGGACGTCATTCAAAACTCCATTGTCCTTCATGTGGAAAAAAGACGCTTACGCGCAGCAAATTGTGCCGCCATTGATCGGACTCATGAGACGTGCGCTGTTGGATTTTGCGCACCGCCCGAAGGCACCAGCCAACGAAGGCGGTCTGGCGAAGGGGCGAAACTCGTCATGTGATTGTCTGATCCATGCGGGTCGTCATCACGGTGTGAGAGTCTGCGTGAGGAATTTTGCCTCGAGCCCGTCGCCGGCCTCCAGCGCTCTACGTTCGTCACGGTTGTAAAGATCATTGCGAAAATGCACGGCGCCATTTTCCACCCACGCAGTTAGATAGATGAAATGAACGGGCACCGGAGAGGCAAGCTTGATCGTTACGGGAGTTCCCGCGCCAACAGCATCGCGCAGCGAAGCCTTTGTCCATCCATCCTGACCGTTCGCAATCCACTCTGCTAGGTCATAGAAGCTTTGTACGCGCACGCAGCCGGCGCTGTAGGCACGCTCGAAATACCCGAACAACTTCTTCATCGGCGTATCGTGCATGTAGACGATGTGCTTGTTGGGCATGTCGAAGCGCAGAACGCCGAGGGCATTGTTGGGACCCGGCTCCTGCCGAAACACGTATCGGTTGGCTTCCGGCCCCCACCAGTTCACTTGTGCCGGATCGATTTCCTCGCCGCCAAACGTCGAGAAGACGCGAATGTTCTCCCGATAGAGGTAGGAGAGATCCTTCCGGATCATGGGAATGATCTGCGCCTTGGCGATCGTGCCCGGCACATGCCAGTAGGGCAGGATATTGATGGCGCGTACTGCGGTGCTCACCGAAGGCGTGGGCGTCGTCCGCTTGCCCGCAATCGTCCGGCTGGTGACTTCGACCCGCCCGCCTGAGATGCCCTGCAATTCGAAACTCGCCGCATTCATGACGATATACTTGGACGAGCCCGCGAGTGACGGCGCCAGCTCACGGACTCGCTGAAGGTTCATCGTCAATTGTCGAACGCGGTCCTGCGCCGAAACGTTGAGCAGGCGCTGCGTGATGCCGTAGACGATGCCGTTGGGTTCGAGACCGTTGCGCGCCTGATAGCGCTTGACGGCATCCGTCAGCGCTTCGTCGAAGGAATAGTCGTCTCCGCGCGACTGACGCAGATCGCCTGTCATGCGCAGGCGCTGCCTCAAGGTTGCAACGTGCGGACCGCTGTCGCCGGGCCGCAGTATGACGCGATCGGGCAACGAGGGCCAACCGCCGCTTGCAGCAATGCGCTGATAGAAGTCGATGGCACGCAGAAGATCGTTTTCGCTGCCCGGACCAATCCACGGGACGCTGCTGGGCGCGGGCGGCGCGACCCGCTGCCGCTTCGCGTGCGCCGTTTCCATCGAAATGAACATGCCGGAAACGAATACCGCCGAAGCCAGACCCAGGAGTTTCAATTGTGTTTTGCCGTACTGAGGTCGCATAATTCCCACGCAGACTTTAGAATTGCCGACAGGGCCTCACCACATGGGCGGCGCGTAGATGATGCCGCCCTTCTTCCATAAAGAGTTCATGCCGCGCTCCATGCCGAGCGCACCACTCCGGCCGACGTTGGCCTCGAAAACCTCGCCGTAATTGCCGACCGCCGTGATTACCTTGCGCAGCCACAGCGGATCGAGCCGCAGCTTTTCACCGCTCTTGCCCGCGCCTTCGACGAGCCGCTTGGCATCGCCTTCGAGGTCCTTTTCGCTTGCGGCAGTCTCGCGGTTGAGGCCGACTTCCTCTGCATTGACCAAGCCGGCAAGAACCCATCGCGTGATCTGTAACCATTCCCGGTCGCCTGTGGCCACCGCCGGGCCGAGCGGCTCCTTGGAGATGACTTCGGGCAGAACGGCGTGCCGGGACGGCTCCTGGAAGCCGGCGCGGTCGGCAAACAGCGAGGAGCGATCCGCCGTATAGGCATCGCATTCCCCGGAGAGATATGCCTTCACGAGCGCATCGCGCGACTGGAACGACTTCGCCTCGACGCGCACATCGTGGGACGCGAAGTAATACGCCATATTGGCCTCTGTCGTCGTCGCCGACTGCACGCAGACAGTGGCGCCCGCCAGTTGCTGCGCGGAGACCAATCCGCGTTCTTCTGACGTCATGAAGCTTTGTCCGTCGAAGTAGATCACGCCGGCAAAATCGACGCCGAGTGCAGCTTCGCGGTCCATCGTCCAGGTCGTATTGCGCGACAGGACGTCGATCTTTCCACTGGTGAGGGCTTCGAACCGCGAGGTTGCATCGAGCGGAATGAACTCGACCTTTGCAGTATCTCCAAGGACAGCGGCGGCAACGGCGCGACAGAACTCCGCATCCAGTCCGGTCCATTCGCCCGTTTCGGAGCGATGCGCAAATCCTAGAAGGCCTTCGTTGACGCCGCAGTTGAGTTTGCCGCGCGCCCGCACGTCATCAATGCGACGGCCTTGGGCATCGGGGTTGGCCCCCGTAATGATTGAACTACTGCCTTGTTCGGCAGCACCTGCACTTGTGGGGCTGGCGACTTGCTTGGGCCGCTCGGCGGGAAGTGGCGCATCGCCAGGACTGTTGGCGCCCGCTTGGTCGCGTCGGTCCTGCTTGCCTTGCGCGGCTTTTGCTGCCTTACGGCAATGCGACCGCGCAACAACTGTAAACTGCCCGGCGCCATCGCCCGGGGCCTTGCAGGTGCACGGCCCCTTCGGTCCTGAACGCAGTGCGCACAGATCGTATTCTGCCCGTGCCTCTCTGGCCTGCAGCATGAGTGAGGCTGCAGCGCCCCCAAAAAGGATTGCGACTGCCCAACGCCGGTTCATCATCGATACCCCAATAGAAACGCCGAACGCTCTGCTCGAAATACCAGTTGGCTTTCCCGTGCAGAAAGAGGCGTGAACCCGAATGCCGGCCAATTTGTCGGATGTGTGCGGCCAATTCAAGTTCATCATTGGCATGTTGCCAGGGCGCAGCCGGACGTTGCGCTCCAGTCACCTGCGGACGGATCAATTCGAGCTGTGGCTGGCCGGCGTTTCAACAGCATCACCGCCGACAGGCGCGTGTTGGACGGTTACGACGCGATGCCCGCCAAACAGGATCGAGGCAATCAGCAAAATCTTGATCGATTGAAACAGCGAGATGTCCTTGACGCCGAGAACCTCTGGCAGCGTGGTGTTCCAAAGCCAGCGCAAAACGATGCCCAGAAGCGTCAGCAAAATGAGCCCGATCACAAGACCTGCAATAAGGCCGACGGCGGCGCCCGCGATCTGATCCATGTCAGGATGTCCTCCAATAATGATGCAAGTATGCGGTGAAAGTATCTCTCAGGGGTTTGCGCTGTCCTTGAGGCTGCCTGCGAAAGCCGCGCCGAGAAGCGCCGTGTACGCCGAAATGTAGAACCAGAAGAGGAAGGCAATAATGCCGGTCAACGTGCCATAGATGGTGCGCCAGGATGCTGTTTCCGCGTAGTAGTCGAACACGCTGATTGCGATGAACCATGCAAATGCGCCAACGGCCGCCCCTTGCGAGCAGTGCCGCAGCGAGGCATTTGCTCGCGAGATGGCAACCCGATAGATCGTCAACAGGGCACCGTAAATGCCCAGGCTCGCCAGCCCCCACACGATGAGCTCGGAGCGAAAGCGCCGCCACGCCGGCTCAGGAACGCCGGTGGCGTCGGCCGCTGCGTCCGGTGCCGCCAATATGCGCGCGAACAGCACGAAAACGACGATCGCCGTCACGATCGCACCAATCGATATGAAACTCAGCAAAAGCGAGCGGAATTGGAACCCAGCAATACTGATCTGGGACTGTTCATGAGCCACGAGGCGGACCCCTGAAATAAGTGCCTTCCAGCCCGACATCGTGCTCCAGGTGATCAACGCGATGGCCACGATGATGCTCGGCGTAACGTGATGTGGTGCCCATTCCGCGAGCAAGGCAAGCTCGCTCGAGATCGTCGCGTGTGCATCAGAAGGCATCAGGTGCTTGACCGAATCCACGAACACGACGGCCTCATCGGGCGTTGAGACAAAGCCATAAGAGAGCAGCACGAGTGCGAGCAGCGGAAAGACCGAAACGGCACCGAAAAAAGCCAGTCCGCCGGCCAGTACTGGAACATGTAACTCGAGCAGTCGATTGAACGCGTTCATCAAGGTGGTGAGCACGTTGAGCTTCCGTCTTTGATGCGATGGGCGGCGAAATGAGGACTGAGTGCAGATAAAAGAAAAAGTGGAGCGATGACAAGCGCAGCCGAAACAATACAATCGGCGGCTTAGGCGGGTTTGCTTTGCTGAAAGCTGATCGAGATCACATAGGTTCGGGGCGGAGTATCAGCGGGCTGTAGGGCGAAGACGCGATCCCGGACGCTGGGGATGCCACCACATCAGCCGCAATTCTCAGTGACAATATTGCTCCAATCACACCAGCCAAAGCGAATGGCTCGACTTGCTTGCGACAGCGGTTGGAGCAAAGTTGGACAGGGCCACGTGATTCCTGCGGCCCCACCACACAGGAGGCATTCATGGATCCAATTGCACTTGTGATTTTTCTCGCAATAGGCGCCGCGGCCGGCTGGTTGGCCGGCCAGGTCATGAAGGGAGGCGGGTTCGGTCTCCTCGGAAACATCATCGTCGGCATCGTCGGCGCGTTCGTCGCGGGTTTGCTTTTTCCCGGGTTCCTGCCCTTCGGCGGATTGGTCGGTCAGATAATCAGTGCAACGCTTGGCGCGATTATCTTGCTGTTCGTTATTGGTCTGATCAAGCGCGCAGGCTAGATCCGCGGGGAAGATGCAAGGGAAGCGATTGGGGCATGTCTCAAAGAGGCTTGCCCCAACCGAACTGACTCAAGTTCCCGTCGGATTCACGCTTCGAACGAAGAAGTCCTGACGCCAGCGGTAATCGGAACAAGCGCGACTACTTGGCAGTAGCGGCAGCCTTCTTCATCTCGCCAATCACTTTCTGGCATTCTGCATCGCCGCCGGTCAGCGCGGTTTCGCTCGCCA
>CAZDNY010000237.1:0-5781 GCA_964506885.1 uncultured Hyphomicrobiaceae bacterium
ATCCGGAAGTTGCGATTAATGCACCGCCGCACAGAAAGAGTGGTGCTCCAGGCCTTAGCCGACTTCGGTGATAGCTACGCAAGCCGCTGGCCTGAGCGACGTCGCGACATCGGCTATCGAGAGCCTAGCGGCCGTTCGACGCCGCCTAGTGATGAGTGCGGCTGACCCAAATGTATGGACCGGCTGCAGGACGAAGTGGGACCAAGGCCTGAGGTGGCTCCCAACAACTATCGCCGCGCGCTATTAGTCGGGTGTACAGCAACACTACCTGGCAGCGTTCCAAGCCTTTGCTGTACACTCGAAATCCGATAACCGGCTGAACGAAAGACCATGCTCCCCTTCCTCGTCAACTACGCAGTCCCGGCAAACCTTCTGATCCTCATGTTCATAGCCGGGACCGAGATCACGGTTGCGGACATCCGGGCTCTCAGGCGCGACCCATCGCCGGTCCTTATCGGCGCTATCGGACAGCTTACGCTGCTCCCGTTCATCGCTCTTGCCATCGTCAACGCCATCGAGCTGCACGCCGCGATCGCGTCAGGAATAATCATCCTTTCATTGTGCCCCGGCGGTGGAATTTCCAACACGTACACATATTTGGCACGCTGCAACGTTCTGCTGTCCGCCTTGATCGCAACGATCGGCACACTGGTCTCGCTTGCAACCATTCCGTTGTGGCTTCGTGTTCTCCCATCCATTCCCGGCGTTCTCCAACCCCACTCCGTGCCGGCAATGCCCATCATCGGACAATTGCTGGCATTCATGGTCTTGCCACTCGCCCTCGGCATCCTTGCGCGCTATAGGATGGCATCATCAATCGAGCGGATCGCGCCAAGCCTTCGCCTGATTTCGACCGTTCTCATTCTCGTCATTCTCGTCGCCGCTCTCGCCACGGTCGGTCCGGATCTCGCCGCCTTCGCGATCGAAATTGCCATCGCTGCCGCGCTGTTCATCCTAGGCGCGATGCTCGTGGGGGCTGTGCTCGGCTTGCGAATGAAAAGCCGCGATGCTCCGGTCCTCGTCATTGAAAGCGGCGTGAGGAACGTCGGTGTCGCCCTTATCCTCGGTGGAGCGATCCTGACCGAGGAATTCTCTCTGTTCGCCAGCTTTCTGGCCGGCTATTTCGTAATCGAGATCGTGATCATGCTTACGTTTGCCAAGTTCATGGCAAGGCGGGGGCTGATTGACACGGCGTGACGGGCAACCGAAGTCGCCCGTCTCGCGCTTACAGTCATCTTTCCTGCAGAGTTCCGGATACCAAAGCCGTCACCATTGCGGACATGACCGGCCCGAGACAGGACTGATCATGGCGGCCGGCCCGGAGAACCAACTTTGCAAATGTTGACTGCTGGGCGGCAGGCAAAGCCGAGAACTCGTGCTGAATTGCAGCCTCTTTCAAGAAGCGCGAAAAGGCGTAATTGCCGAACCGGTCGGGCTTCAGCATCAGGTTGCCTTGCTTCTTTTTCTCCTCGGTCAGCGTGAAAACCGTCGTCCCCTCCTTGATCGTCTCAACGACTTTCAGCTGGTCGAGTGTCTCGGGATCGACGGCCGTAGGATCAGCCGAAAGGACAACAAGATCGGCCAACTTGCCAACCTCAATTGATCCCTTGGTTTTCTCCTCGAAGTGCTGATAGGCGGACCAGATGGTCATCGCCTTGAGCGCGGTTATGACATCGACGCGCTGGTCGGGACCGATGATGTCGCCCGAACGCGAGCGCCGGGTCACCGTCGCATCGAGCACTCGCATCGAATCGGGAAACGCTACGGGAGCGTCCGTGTGGCTCGTAAAGATCATGCCACGCTTGATGGCCCAACCAGTGGGCGAGATGTTGTTGGATAGTGCAGGACCCACCGTGTGATCGCGGTGCCAGTCACCCCAATAGAATGTGTGCATGGGAAAGAGAGACGGGATGACGCCAAGTCGCTTGTACGCGTCGATCTGGTCTTCCCGCATGAACTGGCCGTGGATCAGCACCGGCCGCCGGTTGGGGTCGAACCCGTGCTTTTTCGTTGCGGCTTCCACTGCTGCGATCAGGCTGTCGCCTGCCGCCTCTCCGTTGGCATGGGTGTAGAGCTGGATGCCGTTGGCGTAGCTCCAGTCGACGGCGTCGGCCGTGTCTTTTGGCTGAACGGAGGCATAACCGACGTATCCGGGAGGATAATCGCCAACGGGATCATAATAGGGCCGGTCACGCCACGCAGTGAACCCTTGCGGTGACCCGTCGATTGTGAGTTTCGCACCGGCTACTCTGAACCGGTTCTTGTAGTCCTGGCTGAAGTTCTTCTTCACGTATTCACGATCGGCGATGACATTGGAGTAGGTCAGAACGTCGATCTTGTAGCCGCCTTCGTCGGCGACCTTTCTCAGTATCTCGACGACCGGCGGGATCGAATGACCTTCTTCCGCGGTCGTGTATCCGAAACGTGCCCACAGTTCGGAACCCGCGCGCGCGAGCGCCTTGGCTCCTTCCGGCCCGAGCCTGCTCAGCATCTTGATCAGTGCGGGAGCATGTGCCAGCTCTTCGAAAACGCCGTTGGGCTCACCATTCTCGTCACGCCGAATGACGCCTCCAGCGGGGTCCGGCGTATCCTTCGTGTAGCCGATCAGTTCAATGGCCTTTGAATTCGCTGCACCCATGTGTCCCGATTGATGCACGAGGTAGATCGGCAGCTCGGTGCTGATTTTGTCGAGATCGGCTCTCGTTGGATGGCGCCGCTCGGCGAGTGTTGAATTGTCGTAACCGAAGCCCATGATGAGCCCGAACTTTTCGACAGCCCCCTTATTTGCCGCAATCCAGTCCTTGATGACCTGCTGAAGCGAGGCGATATCCGTCACGGTGCCATCGGGAGGCGCGAGAAGGTTCGCCGACAGCGCCTGCAGGCCACCGATGAACATGTGGCCGTGGGCGTCGAAGAATCCCGGCACCATGGTGCGCCCGCCGAGATCGATGACTTTGGTCTTGTCGCCCTTGAGCTTCATGACGTCGGCGGTGGAACCCACTGCGATGATCTTGCCGCCCTTCTCGGCAACCGCTTCGGCCCGCATGGCGGCATCGTTCATTGTCAGTATCGGGCCGCCGGACCAGATGCGATCCGCCTTATCATCCGCGCACGCGGATGATGCTGGGAGCACCGCAAGCAGGGCGGCACCCAAGATGAGTGGGACGGCAGATTTGTAAGAGGTCGAGGTCGTTCGGCGATTTGCCATCTGTGATTTCCTCTTTATGTCACTTGATCGATCTTGTGATGGTTCACTCAAGTTGTGCCAGGCGTCAGGACATGCATGACGGCTGCAAGCCCGGCAACAACGCCCAGAGAGTTGAGTGCGGCGCCGGCCCATCGCCAGAACGCCGAGGGCCAGAGCGAGGGATCGCCAGTCACAGCTTGGTAGACGGGCATGATCGCTGCAACAGCGCAAAGCGCTGCCAATATCCCAAAAAGAAATGGCACGTGCCGCGCCGCATACCACAGCAGCACACCGACAAATCCTATCCCGGCTGCAAGACCCAGCGAAGCGGTTGGTCCAATTCCCGGCTTTCCCTGCGCTTGAAGTGCGACTCCGAGAACATTCCATAGGATGCAACCGATAACCCAGAGTAAGAGCCCAAGGACCGGAAGCTTGACGGACTTGTGCATCGTTACACCTCGACCAAACCAGGTCATCGAATTCTACCGGCGGCGGCATCCAATTGCCTTGGCTGCTGCCGCCCTTGGTTACAAAGTTCAGTTGCTCGTTGAGGGCCGATCTATGCTTTGAAAGAGCGTCCGCACGATGCGATTGTGATCGCCGCTGCAAAGTCCCAAATCATTGGCCAAACGCGCGGCCCGAAGCTGCATTTCCTTGGAAGCAAAGCCAGACAGATGACGATGTGAATTCTCAGCTGTCATTGTACCGGCGGTCGGATCGACATCAGCCGCATCCGCCTTGCGCATGCTCTGCGGCGCCACCTTCTCCACGGGCAATACCCGGCCTTCCTGAACTGTGCCCCATACGACGATGTCCTTGATCTTTTTCGGATCGGACGTCACTGGGTTCTCAGCGAGAACCGTGAAGTTGGCGAGCTTGCCCGGAACAATGCTGCCGACGTCTTTCTCCAGCTGAAGCGAATATGCAGCATCGAGCGTCACGGCCTTCAATGCGCCCAGACGGGAGACGGCCTGCTCGGGCGCCCGAACATTGCCATCGTTGGTGATGCGATTGACACCGGCCCACATGAGGAGGAGGGGCTGGCCTGGAGCCATCGGCATGTCCGAGTGGAACGAGTAGGAGATGCCCGACTTCTCAACATCGCCCATCCGCACCATCGAATCGGCACGGGCGGGATCAAGACCGTTGGTCCGATAATTGTCGGCAAGCGCAACCGGGTAGTAGGGGTTCCCGCTGACGATGGCCCCGAGCTTCTTAATGCGCGCGACCTGCTCGGGGGTCGAAACGGCAAAGTGAATAATGACGGTTCGATGGTCGTGGCGCGGATTGCGGCGCATGTTGAGCTCAAGCTGGTCCAAGACCATATCGAGCCCGGCATCGCCGTTGACGTGGATGTGCAGCTGATAGCCAGCGTCCCAGTAAATGCGCATCGTTCGCGCGAAGAACGCCTTGTCCATCATCCATTCACCGTGGTGCCCATCGGAGTATCCATCCCGCATCTGCATCAATTGCGAGAAGATCGCACCATCGGCAAAGAGCTTCACCTGCCTGGGCAGATAGGCCGTCATACCCTGGCCCCAGGTCAGGAACTTCTCGCTTTCCTCAATGACCCTGTCGTCGGGAAATACGCCCGTGACGGACTTGCCATCGACAATGAAGTAGAAGCGGAATGGCGACGATGAATCGCTCAGCACAGCATTTTGAGCGTCTTGGAGTTTTTTCGAGGCGAGGCCACCGGGCTCCGATCCAAGCGTTACGCCAGCAGCATGGTAGTACGATTTCACGAACTCCAATCCGGCCCTCAGACGCTCAGGCGTTGCAATGGCCGACGCGATGAGAGGCATTACCGCAAACGCAGCTTGCTCCCAATAGTGGCCGTTTTCAAAGTCCGACTGCTTCTTGACGCTGTCGCTCTGCTCGTCGAACCATACCTTCGTGACGCCGTACTTCTTCTCTGCGGCGGTGTTCAGATAGAATTCATGCGCCGAGCGATGCCAGACGATGATGGGTCGCGTAGCGCTGATGGCATCCAAGTCGGCTTTCTTCAGCTGGCCATGGAAGTAGTGGTGATACCCCCATGTCACGAGAACCTCGTTCGGATTCTTGATTTTGGCATTGGCTTCCGCCAACCGATTCAAATACTCGTCGCGAGATTTGGCCGCCTTGGACGTACCTTCCGGCAAGACCCAATCCTCGATCGCGATGATCTCTGTCGTCATGGTCAGCGCAGCGAGCAGCGGATGGTCATGCTGGGCAATAAACCCCGGAACGATGACGAGCTTCTCGAAGGTGCTGTTCAAACGGTAAGGTTGATTTCCGGCGGCGGCCTTCAACTCCTCGAGCGAGCCCGTAGCAAGAATACGGTCGCCGACCACGGCGACTGCTTGTGCCGTTGGCTTGGCGGGATCGAGCGTGACGACTTCCTTGGCCGGGTAGATGGTGATTTCCGGCAATGCAACAGCCGCTTTTGCCAAGTCTTGGAGGGTGTTTGTTCCTGCCGAAGCGCCGAGCGGCGCGATCAAGCCAACAGCGACCGCCGAGGCGAAAACAAGCGTACGCATAATTGAGAGCTCCTGCGACGTGCTTCGATCTTTGCCCGATCAGAAAATCACACCTTGGAAATCTTGATTATC
>CAZDNY010000238.1:0-5780 GCA_964506885.1 uncultured Hyphomicrobiaceae bacterium
GGCGCTGCGCAGCGCAGTTCCAGAGGGAACAGGCTGGCCGGCGGCGATGCCGAAGGGGGCATTTTGCAGATGGCCGCCTGCCGGCGGTCGGCGGAGGCGGCCTCGTTCGTTCCCGCCTCAGGCGGAATAGCAGCGCCGGCCGGCTCCGCCACCCGACGACCCATGGAGGCTGCTTTGGGGCCTGGAGGGGGCGCGGGATGGTTCCAGCAAAACCTGACGGGCTATTAGATGCCGGGAACGTCACGCCGCGCGCGCTGCATGACGTGGCGGGTGCGGGGCCTGTACCGTTCTAATTGAACCAGAGGGCGTAGGTGGAGAACTCACGGCCCATCGGCTGGGTGATCGTGCCCCAGGTCTTGCGGTCGACGATCTCGCCTTTTTCGAGGAACGGCACCACGTCGTGTCCGGTGATCAGAAGGACGATGTCGATGCGCGCGGCCTCGTCGAACAGCTTCTTGAGATTCACGCCCTTGTTGAACCGCGGATGCGGCAGCAGTTTCTCGCCGTTGAGAACCTGTGCCGAGAGCCTGGTCGTCGCCAGCCAGCTGTCGATCACCTCGTCGGTCAGCGGTTTGGCGCCGAAGGGAGGCGTCTGGCGCGTGTTGGGCAGCCACTCGTGATCGTCGTCGGTTTCGGCGCGGATGAGCCGCCAGGTGTTTTCGTTCTGCGCCATGACGCGGAGCAGATGATCGCGCACCGCACGGAGCCGTTGCGGTTCGATCACCGTCCATTGTGCGGTGTGAAGGAATGCGACCAGATCGAATACGGACTCCCACGACGAGCCATCGCGTTCGGTCACGAGTTGCCGGCGATCCGCGTTCAACGTCAGGATGGCTGCGTTGTTCTCGCGGCTGGGTTCGTTGAGTTCGTCGATCTGTGCCTGGATCCTGGCGCGTTCGGCGTTGCCCTCCGGTGTGCGGGGCAGTGCGAACATCTGACGTCGCAGTTCGTCCAGTTGCTCGCGCGGCGGCTGCAGGGTCTGGCCCTTTTGGCGCAAAGTTTTGATCGTGTCATCGATGGCTTCGATCTCTGCGTCGATCTGCGCGCGCGGGCGCCCTTCGCTGAACTGCCGGGCGAGGAAGCGCCCGAATGCGGTGGCTTGGGAGCCGAAACCGCGATGAGCTGCGGCTTCGTAGCTTTGTTCGAAATCGACCGCGAGCATCAGGTTTGCGGACGCCAGGAAGACGTTCACATAGCCGCGCAACCAGCTGGCGTCGGCAGTGTCGAAAGTGATCTGTGTTTCGAGCATCGCCGGGTTGACGCGGCGACGCCATGAGCTGGCTGCAAGCAAGGATGCCAAGGTGCGCTCGTGATCGGCGATCTTGCCGTCGTGGTTGAGGTCGAAGGCTATCTTCAGCGGTTGGACCGGCAGTTTGACGGGGCGGTCGCCGACGGCCGCAAGTGTGGTTTCGGCCGCTAAGAGGTCTTCTGCGAATTGCGAGATGAGCCCGCGCAGGATCGCGTAGGTCATCGGCTTGGCGTCGGGATTGCCGGGGGTGAGGGACGGGGCGTTCATCCCGCCGAATGATCGCATGCCGACGAACGGTGCGAGCGGCATGCCGCGACTGCTCGGGAGGCTTTCGGTCGAATGGTCGTAGATGCCCTGCTGAATGCGGGCGAAGGCAGAAAAGACCTGCAGCGCGCCTTTGCCGAAGAGCGCTTCGGTGTCGTCAGGGGCGTTGCGCAACATCGTTTCGAGGTTGGTTACGCCGGCGGCGAAATCGCCCGCGTAGGCCGCGCGCCGGAATTCATCGATTGCGGCCTGGCCGGCGAGTGCGGGCCGGATTGCCGCTGCGGCGAGAACCACCGAGAGAACAGCAAGAAATGGGAAACGGGACCGCGGCGTCATGCTCATGTGGAGTCCTCTCATGCGGACGAGAAGCAGAGCCCAACGTAGCCGAACAAGCCTAAAAATTTCGTGTGCGGACAATGTTAATGCGCCGACGTTCGTCGCGACAGCGGATGGCTGTGCGTGGCGACGGCGGCCGATGCGCCGGATCGGTGCCGTTGCGGTCAGGCTGTGAGCTGATGCTGGAGTTCTGTCAGTATTTCGACCGCGTTCTGGCCGGCATAGAGGAACTGATCGACGCCGGCCGCGCGCAGTTCGGCTTCCAATTCGCCCGGGCGTCCGGCCAGAAGAACGCGTTCGGCGCCAGCCTCGATCAGCGCTTTCACGGTTCGGGATGCCTGCTGTGCGTAGATCGCGTCGGAGGAACACACGCAAGCGGTGCGCGCGCCGGAAGCTTTGAATGCGGCAGCGGCGTCCTCGGGCGACGCGTAGCCATCGGAGATCAGGCTGGCGATGCCGGCGACGGCGAGCTGGTTCTTCACCCAGGTGGTGCGGACCGTGTGGTCGGCGATGGCGCCGAGGCTCGCCAGAAATACCGTCGGCGTGTGGCCCGTGCGCTGGGTGACGTGGTCGGAGGCATCGCGCAGATCCTCGAAGGGGGCGGCCAAGCGGTGCGGTGCCAGCGGTGAGACGAGGCCCTCGCCGGCCAACGCCGGCGGCTCTGGCCACGGCGTGACAGTGACGCCGTCGTCGCCGAGCAGCGGGAAAGCGGAGGTGCCTGTCAGGGGCTGCTTGCCGGTGGCGATGGCTTTGTCGCGTGCAGCGGCGGTGGCGGCGATCTCGCGCTGAATTTCGGAATTCGCCAGAGCAGCAAGGATCCCGCCAGACTTCTCGATGGCCTGGAAGCGCTGCCATGCGCTGGCTGCGAGATCCGCGGTGAGCTTCTCGACATACCACGCACCGCCGGCGGGATCGACGACACGGCCGAGTGAGGATTCTTCCTGGGCCACGATCTGCGTGTTGCGTGCAATGCGAGTGGCGAAGGCGTCGGGGCGTCCGAGTGCCCAGGTGTAGGGCAAGACGGTGATCGCTTCGGCGCCGCCGAAGGCCGCGCCGAGCGTTGCGGCGGTGGTGCGCAGCATGTTGGTCCATGGATCACGTTTGGTCATCATGCGCGCCGATGACGTGACGGCGAGGCGTACCTCGGTCGCCGCATCGGCAGCGCCTGAGGCCTCGGCGATGCGGGCGATGATGCGACGGGCGGCGCGCAGTTTGGCGATGGTGAGGAACTGATCGGTGTCGGCGGCCAGCGAAACCGTCATTTGGGCGAGCGCATCGGCAACAGAAACGCCGGCAGCCTCGAAGGCGCGCAGATAGGCGACGAGAGAAGCCGCCATGATGGCCAGCTCCTGCCCCTCGCTGCCGCCGGCCTCATGCGCGACGCGGCCGTCGACAAGCACGGTGCGGGCCTTGGGGAAAGCCGCGCGCAACTCCTTGGACAGGACGACGGCTTCGTTGAGCGCCTGGGCGGCGGGCTTCATGGCATGGCCGGTACGCGCCAGAGTGCCGATGGGATCGAGGTCGAAACGGACCAGGACCTTGTCGGCGGGAGCCTTCAGGATGGCTATTGCGTCCTTGAGGTGCGTGGCGGCTTGTGCTGCAGCCAGACCCGCATCGAGCGTGACGGGGGCGAAGTCGAGATACACGCCGGACAGAACCTTGGCCATGTCGGCTGATGACGTGACGGGTATGCCGGTCTGACCGGGGGCGGCAATCTTCAGGATGACGCCGTTGGCGCCGCCTTCAAGCTCGGCGAGGACGGCGCTGTTGGCGGCGGCGGTGTCTTCGGCGACAACCACCTGCTCGATGCTCCAGCCGAGGCCCTTAGGGGCAGCGTGGAGACCGCGCACGAAAGGCGCTGCGCCCGGAGCGGCGGCTTCGGCGCCGGCCACGGTGTCGGTCCGGGTGTAGAGCGGCTCGATGCGCAGGCCGTCGGACGTGCGCGAGACCATGCGCTTTTCGAAGTCACCGCCCTTGAGCGCTTTTTCGACCAACTTCGCCCAAGTCTCGCGGTCAGGCTTGGCAAAGTCCGCGGCGAGCGGCGTGGTGGGCGTGGGATCGGACATGGACGGCTTCCGTTCGGTATTTGTCTTGAAGATTAAAGTGTTTTCGGGCGCCGGGGCCTCGGCGTTTCACGGCTTGTTCTCTATAGTCTCCCGCGCGCCATGAATAGATGTCAATTGGCACGGATTAGACGATCGGTTTATGCCTCCTGCCGGGCAGACCGGGCGGGCGAGAATGGGGATGGCGCAGTTTGCATTCATGCGGGCGCCATGCAAAACCGGGTACAACGAAGGGGCCGAGTCGCCGGCAGGGCGGCGGCGTACGCCACGGTGGGCCTGAACGCGGATGCCCGCGTTGGCGGTCGAAGGGGGGAGCGATGAGCCAGTCGATGATCCAGGACGGGAAAATCTATCTCGGCACCAGTACGAAGCCGGAATACCTGGAATTGCGGTTCGCCAACCGGCACGGCCTCATCACAGGGGCGACGGGCACGGGCAAGACGGTTTCGCTGCAGGTGCTGGCGGAAGGGTTCTCGGCGGCCGGCGTGCCGGTGTTTGCAGCCGACATCAAGGGCGACCTGTCAGGCATCGCGGCGGTCGGTGAGGCCAAGGATTTCATCGTCAAGCGCAACAAACTGATCGGTCTCGAAGAGTACGAGCCCCGGGCGTTTCCGACCATGCTGTGGGACGTGTTCGGGGAGTCGGGGCATCCGATCCGCGCAACGGTTCTCGACATGGGGCCTTTGCTGCTGTCGCGGCTGTTGGAGCTCAACGAGGTGCAGGAGGGCGTCTTGAACGTAGCCTTCCGCGTGGCGGCCGACGAGCAATTGCCGATTGTCGATTTGAAGGACCTGCGGTCGCTGATCGGCAATATCGGCGAGCGCTCCAAGGAGCTGACGACGACCTATGGCAACGTCGCGACGTCATCGGTCGGCGCGATCCAGCGGCGGCTGCTGGTGCTGGAGGAGCAGGGCGCCGACAAGTTCTTCGGCGAACCCGCGCTCGACATCAACGACTTCATGCGGATCGCACCGGACGGGCGCGGTGTGGTTTCGCTTCTCACCGCCGACAAGCTGATGCAGTCGCCGCGGCTTTATTCGACGTTCCTTCTGTGGCTCCTGACGAAGCTGTGGCAGACGCTTCCTGAAGTCGGCGACCAGCCCAAGCCGAAGCTGGTGTTCTTCTTCGACGAGGCGCATCTGCTGTTCGACGAGGCGCCCAAGGCGCTGATGGAGCGCATCGAGCAGGTGGCGCGCCTGATCCGCTCGAAGGGCGTCGGCGTCTACTTCATCACGCAGAACCCGCTCGACGTGCCCGACACGGTCTCCTCGCAGCTCGGCAATCGCGTCCAGCATGCGCTGCGCGCCTTTACGCCCAAAGAGCAGAAGGCGATCAGGGCTGCGGCCGAGACGTTCCGTCCCAATCCGGATCTGGACACCGAGGAGGTGATCAAGGAGCTGAAGGTCGGCGAGGCGCTGGTTTCGACGCTCGAGAACAAGGGTGAGCCGTCGATCGTGCAGCGGACCATGATGCGACCGCCGGAGGGCCGGATCGGCCCCTTGCAGGAGGACGAGCGGCTGGGCGTGATCGAGTACAGCCCGGTATTCGGCAAGTACGAGGATGCCGTGGACCGGGAAACGGCGCATGAGATTCTGGCCAAGCGCGCGCAGGAATTGACCGAGAAGGAAGCCGAACTGCAGGCGGGCACATCGTCGGATCAGGGCTGGAGCGACTGGCTGGCCAAGAAGGCGTTCGAAAAGGGACCGCGCGGCGGCAAATCCTTTGCGGAAAAGACGGTCGACTACGCGACGAGTTCGCTGATGCGGCGGATCGTCGGATCGGTCATTCGCAGCGTGTTGCGCGGCGGGCGCTGAGGCATTCGGGCGTTTTCCCGCTGCCGGGATCGGCGCAATGTGGGACATCGCCCT
>CAZDNY010000239.1:0-5727 GCA_964506885.1 uncultured Hyphomicrobiaceae bacterium
TCTCGCACTTCCGCTTCGTGCGCGACCACCACAGCAAGATTTCCAAAGTCGGTTTCGTCAGCGATTCCGACGTGCTTGCCCTGCTGCCCCGGCTCGCGAGCCATTTCGTCAGCGCCGAAGTCAAACACTTCAAGGCTGCCGCTTTGGAAGAAGCCATCGCATGGATGCGCGGCTGATCCATTCGGCACGAGTGCATGTTGCTTGGACCGCGGATCGAAATGCGAGCGATACAAAAAATCAATATATTCCCAATACTTTGAGAGGTGTTGGCAACGTTGCCGTGATGGAAGAGATTTCGTGCAGCTAGTCTTGCGCTGGACATTGCGGGTCGTGGTGCCTCTGAACGTTCTGCTTGCGTGTCTGGTTGCGTCGGCTATGCAAGACGCCTCTCGACTGGCGGACTCTAATCCGCTTCGTCTGGTTCTTGCGGTAGCCTTTCTCATGCATCTGTTCGGATTCTTGATAGCACTGCTGCCGTCCATAGCGATCAAACTTCTGCTTCCGGCAGGGACGCGATTGGGAGAGATCGCTTTCATCCTGACGCTCTGGATTTCATCCGCGATGCTTCTGGTTACCGCCGCCGTTGCTCCGGCAGCATTGAGCTCGACACGCCTGCCGATTTCCAAAGCTTATCTCGACGTCACGGACGCACCGACAACACCCGTGAATTGACCATCCCCTTCGGCTCGAAGCCGCGAGAAGTTGGCGCATCGCATAGAATGCCTTCCAGGCAGATGTTGACGTGCGGAGCAACCAATCGAAGAGCCGATAACAGGCGCTGCCGACCTCGTTGGAAAGACGCCGATCGTGCGCGCCCCCCAAATGCAATCAGAAAGTTCTGCCGAGGCAGGGCGCGCGCCGCCGCCACTAACGGTTGACATCATACGCCGCCAGCGCGGCGACGTTGACGATGTCGGTATCGCGCGCACCCAGCGAACAGATCTGGATCGACTTGTCGAGGCCCACCAGCAGCGGCCCGATGATCGTCGCCCCGCCCAGTTCGCGCAGCATCTTGGTCGAGATCGACGCGGCGTGAAATGCGGGCATGATGAGCACGTTGGCCGTGTCGGACAGCCGGCAGAACGGATAGAGCTTCATCAGGTTCTTGTTGAGCGCCACGTCGGCGGCCATGTCGCCGTCGTATTCGAAGTCGACGCCCTTCTCGTCCAGGATCGCAATCGCCTCGCGCACCTCGTCGGAGCGCTCGCCGCGCGGCTGCCCGAATGTCGAGTAGGTCAGGAACGCGACACGCGGCTCCATGCCGAAATTGCGTGCGGCCCGCGCAGCTTCCTCCGCGATGTAGACCAGTTGCTCGGTGGTCGGGATATTGTGGATCGAGGTGTCCGCAATCAGCACCGCGCGCCCGCGCACGATGGCCAGTGTCACGCCGATCACATGCCGGCCCGGCGCCGGATCGATCACACGCAGGACGTCGCGGTAGACCGACGTGAAGTTGCGTGTCACGCCCGACACCATCGCATCCGCATAGCCGTGTGCCACCATCAGCGCGCCGAAGATGTTGCGCTCGTTGTTGACGAGGCGCACGCAGTCGCGGCGCAGATAGCCGCGCCGCTGCAGGCGCTTGTACAGGAAGTCGGTGAACTCCTCTGCATATTCGGATTTTCGCGTATCGTGGAACTCGATCGCGGGATTGACCGGTATGCCGAGATCCTTGAAGTTCTGCCGAACCCGTTCTTCGGTGCCCACCAGCATCGGCTGGCCGAAGCCCTGCGTCAGGAAGGCGTGCGCCGCGCGGATCACGGCCGGATCCTCGCCCTCGCAGAAGATCATGCGCTTCGGGTTCGCCTTCACCTCTTCGAACGTCGACTGCAGCCAGCCGACCAGCGGATCGAGTCGGCCTTGAAGGCGCGCAATGTAAGCCTCCATGTCGATGATCGGTTTGCGCGCGACACCTGAGTCCATGGCCGCGCGCGCCACCGCCGGCGCGATGTGCCAGATGATGCGCGAATCGAACGGTGTCGGGATGATGTAGTCGCGCCCGAACGTCGGTCTGAGCCCGTGGAACGCCGAGGCCACCTGATCGGAAACGGCAGCCCGCGCCAGCTCCGCCAATGCCCGCGCCGCCGCCACCTTCATCGCTTCGTTGATGGTCGAGGCCTGCACGTCGAGCGCCCCGCGGAAGATGAAGGGAAAGCACAAGACGTTGTTGACCTGGTTTGGATAGTCGGAGCGTCCCGTTGCCATGATCGCATCGTCGCGTACCGACTGCACGTCCTCCGGCGTAATCTCCGGTTCTGGGTTGGCCATCGCGAAGATCAGCGGATTAGCCGCCATGCTCTCCACCATCTCGGTGCTGACGATGCCGCCCGCCGAGAGGCCAAGGAAAATGTCGGCGCCGTCGATGATTTCCTTGAGCGTTCGCTTGTCGGTGTCCTGCGCGAACGGCTCCTTCCACTGGTCCATCAGCACTTCGCGTCCCTTGTAGACGACGCCGTGGATGTCGGAGACGAAGATGTTCTCGCGCTTCATGCCGAGCGACACGAGCAGGTTGAGGCAGGCGAGTGCCGCCGCGCCCGCTCCCGAGCAGGCGAGCTTCACGTCCTCGATGTTCTTGCCGGCAACTTCCAGCCCGTTGAGGATCGCCGCACCCACCACGATGGCGGTGCCGTGCTGGTCGTCGTGGAACACGGGGATGTCGAGCATGCCCTTGAGCTGTTCCTCGATGATGAAGCAGTCGGGCGCCTTGATGTCCTCCAGGTTGATGCCGCCGAACGACGGCCCCAGGTAGCGCACGGCATTGACGAAGGCGTCCACATCCTCCGTGTCGACCAGCAGGTCGATGGCGTCGATGTCGGCAAACCGCTTGAACAGGGCGCCCTTGCCTTCCATCACCGGCTTGGCCGCCAGCGCGCCGAGATTGCCGAGCCCGAGTATCGCCGTGCCGTTTGAAACGACCGCGACCAGATTGCCCTTGTTCGTATAGTCGTAGGCTGCCAGCGGGTCTTCCGCGATCGCCTTGACCGGCACCGCCACCCCCGGCGAATAGGCCAAAGACAGGTCGCGCTGCGTCGTCAGCGGCTTGGTCGGCGTGATCTCGAGCTTGCCGGGCTTGCCCCGGGCATGGAACTGCAGGGCTTCCTGCTCGGTGAAGCGGGCGTCTTGAAACCGTTTGGCCATGTGGCTTTTTCGTTCTCTGAGGATGCGTAGAGGCCGGAAATCGGCGGATCCGAGGATGGTCCGACCGGACAGTCGGGCCGGTCATTGTGCGGCGCGCACGATAGGGTCTGTGCCCCTGGTATACAACATCGATCAAGGTCCAGGGTGATGGCGTTTCGCGCCCCGCCGCGCCGCCTGTTGCCGCCTGGGACCATTCCTCCACACCCCCGCCATTCCCTGAGCGACGCCAACGCGCTATGCGTGGCGCCTGGGGCATGGTTCAAACACCGCCTGGTGAGGATCGAGGACGGGATGAAGGCACGGCGGCAGCAGCAGGAGCCGGAACAGGCGCGAACACAACCGCAGGCGGTCCCCGCGCCCGTCGCGGCGTCTGATGCCGCCCTGCCGGATGCCGCAAAACTGCGCCAGCGCGCCGCCGCCGAGGCGACTCCCTCCATGGCGCAATACCTCGAGATCAAGGCCGCCAATCCAGACAGCCTGCTCTGGTACCGGATGGGCGACTTCTACGAGCTGTTCTTCGAGGACGCCGTTGTCGCCTCTGCCGCACTTGGCATCGTGCTCACCAAGCGCGGAAAGCATTTGGGCGAGGACATCCAGATGTGCGGTGTACCGATCCACCGCGCCGACGAGTATCTGCAACGCTTGATCCGCCAGGGCTATCGCGTCGCCGTCTGTGAGCAGTTGGAGGATCCCGCCGAGGCCAGGAAGCGCGGCGCCAAGGCGGTCGTCAAACGCGATGTCGTCCGCCTCGTGACACCCGGTACGCTGACCGAGGAGACACTCCTCGACGACAAGGCGCGCAACTATCTGACTGCGGTGTTCCGCGCGCCGGGCGGCGGCGACGGCGCCTTGATCGGCTCGCCAAGTGTCGTTGCGCTGGCCTCTCTCGACATCTCCACGGGCGAGTGCGAGGTCGGCGAGACGACTGGTGCCGATCTGCCCGGCGAGCTGGTGCGCCTGTCTCCCAGCGAGATCATCTGTACCGACGGGTTGCTCGCCGAGCCCGATGTCCGCCAGTGGATCGACATCGCCGGCGCCGCGCCGACCCCGGTGCCTGCGGCGCACTTCGACAGCCTGTCGGGCGAGCGCGGTCTCAAGCAGCGTTTAGGCGTCAATGAGCTGGGCGGCTTTGGTGCCTTCACGCGGGCCGAACTCGCCGCCGTCGGCGCTCTGTTGAAGTACGTCGACCTGACCCAGATCGGCAAGCAGCCCGTACTGCGTCCGCCGCGCCGCACCGGCGCCGATGCCGCCCTTGTCATCGATGCCGCGAGCCGTTCCAGCCTCGAACTCGTCCGCTCCTCGTCCGGCGACAAGCATGGCAGCCTGCTCGCGGCGATTGACCGTACGGTCACCGGCCCCGGCGCGCGCGAACTCGCAGCGCGCCTTGGTGCGCCCATGCGGGATGTCGCACGCATTCATGCGCGGCTCGATGCTGTCGGCTACCTCGTCGAGGAACAGACCCTGCGCGAGGACCTGCGCGCCGCATTGAAAGGCGCACCCGACATCGCCCGCGCGCTTTCCCGCCTCGCTTTCGGCCGCGGTGGCCCGCGCGACCTCGGCGCGATCAGGGATGCGCTGGCCGCTGCCGAACGCGCCGCAACGCTTCTTATCGCCCGCGCAGGCCCGATGGGGTTGCCCGCCGAACTCGCCGGCCTCGCCGATCGTCTGGGCCAGGCCGCCGGCCCGTTGTCGTCGTCGCTGGCTGCGGCACTTGTCGATGAGCCCCCGCACCTGAAGCGCGATGGCGGCTTTGTCCGGCCGGGTTATTCCAGTGAGCTCGACGAGGCAATTGCGCTGCGCGACAAGTCACGCCAGGTGATGGCCGCCCTGGAAGCCCGATACGCTGACGAAACCGGAATCAAGACTCTCAAAGTCCGCCACAACAACATCCTGGGCTTCTTTATCGAGGTGACGCAGGCGAATTCCAAGCCGCTGATGTCCGAGCCCCTGTCGGCCACGTTCCGCCATCGCCAGACGATGGCCAGCGCGGTGCGTTTCACCACCGACGAGCTGATCGAGATCGAGGGCCGCATCGCGTCGGCAGCAGAACGTGCGCTGGCAATCGAGCAGGACGTATTCGACGGCCTGTCCGCGAAGGTCGCTGCCGCCGAGCAGACGCTCAACACGATCGCCGCCGCGCTGGCCGACCTCGACGTGACGGCGGCACTGGCCGATCTAGCACACCGAGAGAACTACGTGCGCCCGGAGATCGACGACAGTGACGCCTTCGAGATCAGGGGCGGCCGCCACCCCGTTGTCGAGCAGGCGCTGGCCGCCGCGCTCGCCGGTCCCTTCATCGAGAACGACTGCATTCTGGGGCGCGTCGAGACCGGCCAGCCGGCAGGCTTCGATGAGGGCGAGGACGCACGCATCTGGCTCGTCACCGGTCCAAACATGGCCGGCAAGTCGACGTTCCTGCGCCAGAACGCCCTCATCGCGGTGCTTGCGCAGATGGGCTCTTACGTCCCTGCGCGCTCCGCCCACATCGGCATTGTCGATCGTTTGTTCAGCCGGGTCGGCGCATCCGATGACATCGCCCGCGGCCGCTCCACCTTCATGGTCGAAATGGTCGAAACCGCCGGCATCCTC
>CAZDNY010000240.1:0-5724 GCA_964506885.1 uncultured Hyphomicrobiaceae bacterium
AGCGCATGAAGGCCGCCGAGGAAGCCGCAGCCGCTGCCAAGGCCGCCGCCGAAGAGGCCGCCGCCGCTCCGGCCGAAGGCGCAAGCGAGTAAGCGCATTGAGCTTTGCCGGCCCGGCGCGCCAATCGAAAGTCGCCGCGACCGGTTTCAGTCAGAACAAGCCCGCCGGACACATCCCCCGGCGGGCTTTTCGCGTTCCCACACCGCCAGACCATCAACCTTAACCCCTGCATCGCACCTGCAACTCGAATAGAAAAAATTACATCTTACGAAGATTATTCTATGCTCATGTCATGTGGAACTTGAGCCTGAAAGACATTCTGGAGCGCCTCGGCCTGAAGCAGGCGGAATTCGCCCGCCTCATCGACATGAGCCCGCGCTCCGTCAGTCTGTGGGCCACCGGGGAAAGCCCGCTGCCCGGCCCGGTCGCCGCATATCTGAGGGTCCTGCAGCTCTTGCCGGCCGATTTGCGTTCCGAAGAGTTGCGGCGCGTTCAAGGGAGATCGAAAATGATCGATGAAGGGCTTTATAACCTCGAGTACCGGTCGGCTGACGCATGTGGTGGCGATAGCGATTGCGGTAGCGCACTCGCCGTCTTGCGCAACGGCAAGATCCTGGGCTCGGACCGCTGGGGTGCGGTCTTCATGGGCTCGTATGAGTTCGATCCCGCCAAGGAGACCAACGCGGTGCACCTGCGCCTGCACGTCCCGCCCGAGGGCCAACTGGTGACAGGCTTTGCCGCCGGTCCGGAAGGTGCGATTCTGGAAGTCACCGGCCATTTCGACCGCGCCGCCCCGGTCGCGCGGACGGTGGCGGATGTGGCCGGTCATCCGCTCGAGGTGACCATGACCTTCCTCGGCGCGCTGCCCAATTGAGCGAACATGAAATGAGAACCGCACTTTGAGCGAGAAACGCATTCTGCTGGGTGAGATCACCGGTGCGCACGGCATTCGCGGCGATGTGCTGGTACGTTCCTACACCGGCGATCCCGAGGCGATCGGCGACTATGGCGCCCTCACCGACGTGGCCGGAGCAGCGCCGTTGACGCTCAAGGTCGTGCGCGTGACGCCCAAGGGCGCCGTCGTCGCGCGCGTCAGCGGTGTCACCGACCGCAACGGCGCAGAAGCTCTGAAGGGCCGCAAACTCTACGTCGCACGCAAGCAGATGCCCCAACCCGACGACGCGGAAGATTTCTATCATGCCGACCTCGTTGGCCTTGCCGCTGTCGATGCGGATGGCAACGCCATGGGCGAGGTCGTGGCGGTGCAGAACTACGGCGCCGGCGATCTGCTGGAAATCCGTTTGACCGGCATCAAGAAAACCGAACTCGTGCCCTTCACCCGGGCGGTTGTTCCCAAGGTCGATCTCGAGGCCCGCCGCGCGACGATTGTCATGCCGGAGACGGTCGAGGGGGAAGAACAGGCGCGTGATAGCGCAAGTGAAAGCCATTCGTAGATTGCGACCGCCCTCCGCGCGCGTTCGAAACTAGATCAAATTCGAAATATTCACCTCACCCGATTTTAGCCTCCGCGCGGTACAGGTCTTGTGCGGACGAACTTGGGGAGGCGGGCATGAGGGCTCGATGGCTGAATGCGGCAGTGGTCGGCGCCTGCGCGCTTGCACTTGCCGCCTGCGACGGCAGCAACGGCATCTTTTCTGAAATGCGCTTCATCAATGCGGCCAACGCCGCGAAAAAAGCCTATCCCGATCTCTCGCCTGAAGAGGCCACGCGCCGTTTCGTGATCGAGACCTTCAACGAAGCTTATGCGCAGGCGAAGACGCCCGAACAGCAGCGCATCCTCGCGGCCGATTTCTATCTTGGCTTCTCGATGCTGCATGCACGCGCAGTCCCGGCCTACTGCAAGGAAATGAACCTCGATCTGACGGGCTTCGCCGAAGAGTTCCGCGCCATCAATCGCAACGAGGAATATGCGGTCGACGATCTGTTCGAGCGCACAGGCATCGCACGCGAAGATGTCTGGAACCGCGCGCAATCGCAAATGATGCGCCGCGCGAAGTACGAACTGATGGGCCTGGGCGGCTTGAGTGCTGGCTCCTACGGCGTCTGCAGTGCGCTGGCAAAGGATCCCGGGCAGTATGCCGGCAACGCCGATTTCGCCGCGCTCTTCCCCGACATTTCGCGTGTCCTGACGAGCATCGACTAGGGCCCGGCTGACGCTTGGCGGCAATCACCCTTAGAGGGCTTCGCCCTTCAGCAAGCGCGGCAGGTCGCCGGTCACGCCGGCGGCTTCGGAAACGAGCGCACGCTTGAGGAACGGCAGCCGGTCGACGATGCCGAGCCCGACATCGCGCGCTGCCCGCACCAGCGTCCAGTCGTTGGAAAACAGCCGGTTGAGGCCGTCGAAGGCGAATGTCGAAAGTGTGGCATCGAAGCGCCGCCAGCGCTCGTACTGCTTCAGCGTCTCCGCGTTGCCCGGATCGAGCCCGACGCGCATGGCTTCCGCGATCACCTGCCCGAGCGCTGCCACATCGCGCAATCCGAGGTTCAATCCTTGGCCCGCGATCGGATGCACGCCATGTGCGGTATCACCGATGAGGGCCAGGCGCGGCGCCACGTAGGCCCGCGCCAGATGCATCGACAAGGGCCACGACGCGCGCGGTCCGGCAAGCGACAGCGGCCCGAGCTGCCCGCCGAAGCGCTTGTCCACTTCGGCCAGGAAAGCCGCGTCATCGAGCGCCAGGATGCGCCGCGCTTCGCCCGCCTCTTCCGACCAGGTGATGCAAGACCGGTTTCCCGGCAGCGGCAGGATCGCGAACGGGCCCGACGGCAGGAAGTGCTGCACCGCGCGTGCCTCGTGATCGCGCTCGTGCGCCACCGTGACGACGATGCCGGTCTGTTCGTAGTCCCAGCCGATCAGCTTGATGCCCGCGGCTTCGCGCAAGGCCGAGCGCCGCCCTTCCGCCGCGACAGCCAGTGAGCCGGTAAGAGTCGACCCGTCCGCCAGCGAGATGGTGACGCGATGGGCGTCCGCCGCATATCCGGTCGCCCGGCCGGTCACAAACCGGATACCGTCGGTTGCCCGTGCTTGCCTGTCGAGCGCGGCGAGCAGAGGCCCGCCCGGCACGATGTACGAGGCCGCCGAGCCGTCCTCGATCTCGTTGCTGTAGGTGAGCAGCGTCGGCCGCACGCCGGCATCGAGCGACGAGTCGGTGATTTCGATCTCATGCACCGCCTGCGCCGCGTCCGCGATTTCGGGCCAGATGCCGATGGTCTCCAGGAGCCGCTGCGAGGACGCCGACAACGCGAACGCGCGCGGGTCGTCGGGCGGCGGATCCCCCGCCCCGCGCGGCTTCGGATCGATAACCGCGATGGAAATGCCGTCCAGAGCTTGCGCCAGGGCGAGCGCCAGCGCCAGCCCGGCATAGCTGCCGCCGGAAATCACAATATCGCAACGCTCGTCGGGGTCGCTCATGGCCTCTCTCGGCATGCGGCTGGATCAGGGAGCGCGCCGCCACACTCGCTGCCGGCCACGCGCCTATTGGATAGCATGGCTTCCCTGCCAGCGCCTTGACATTACACACCGTTGGCAGTCCCTTGGCCAGCGATTGCCGTAATCGTAAAGCGGGTGCCTTCACGCCCCGCGGCCGCGCCGGAGGCTCCCCGTGACTGCGCTCAAAGATCTGCTCAAAATCCTCGACCTGGAGCAACTCGACGACAATCTGTTCCGGGGCACGAGCCCGCAGGACGGTTGGCAGCGCGTCTATGGCGGTCAGGTGCTGGGTCAGGCGCTGATGGCGGCCATTCGTCTGGTGCCGCCAAGCCGGGTTGCGCACTCGCTGCATGCCTATTTCCTGCTCGGCGGCGATCCAAAGCATCCGATTCTGTATGAGGTCGAGCGCACCCGCGACGGCGGCAGCTTCTCCACGCGCCGCGTCAAGGCGGTCCAGCACGGCAAGATGATCTTCGTCATGGGCGTCTCCTTCCACGACCCCGAGCCCGGTTTCGACCATGCCGCGCCGATGCCGCAGGTCGCCCAGCCAGAAGATCTGAAATCGGCCAACGAGGTGTTCGCGGCCCTGCTCGACAAGCTGCCCGAGAACATGCGCGCCTACTGGAGCCGCGAGCGGCCGATCGATATGCGCCCCGTCGACCTGTCGCGCTACATGACGCGCGAGGCGCGCGATCCTGTGCAATACATATGGCTGAAGCCCAACGGCACCCTTCCCGATGATCACGCCATCCATCAGGGCATGCTGGCCTATGCCTCCGATTTCACGCTGCTCGATACCGCGCTGATCGCCCACGCCAAGCTTCTTTTCGATCCCGACATGCAGTTGGCGAGCCTCGACCACGCCTTGTGGTTCCATCGCCCGTTCCGCTGGGACGACTGGGTGCTCTACGCCCAGGACAGCCCGAGCGCATCGGGTGCGCGCGGCTTCTGCCGTGGGTTCCTGTATGCCCGCGACGGCACCTTGATCGCCTCGACCGTGCAGGAAGGGCTGATGCGGCAGCGGCTGACGTCGGATATCGTCAAATAATTAGGCAGATTTAAACTCATGCCTAAAAAATAGGCATAAGGAGGGGGCATTGGCAGCCCTCCGGCCGTCGGCTGCGCAAAAAAATCAAGCAATTTCAGATTGATGAGCTTCACCGGCGAGTCTGGCACACGTCTTGACTCTATGCCGCCCGTCGACGTTCGCGCGGTCCCCGCCTCTGCTGATGGAGGCCCTGGGGAGGGAAAACGGGGGCGCCTGACGCAATGCGTCCAGCAACAACTGAGGGTCATCGCATGAAACTCATCACCGCGATCATCAAGCCCTTCAAGCTCGAGGAGGTGCGCGCAGCGCTGACCGACCTCGGACTTCAAGGCATGACTGTTACCGAAGTCAAAGGTTACGGCCGCCAGAAGGGCCACACCGAGATCTACCGCGGCGCCGAGTACGCCGTCAGCTTTCTTCCCAAGGTGAAGATCGAGGTGGTCGTTTCCTCCGACAGCGTGTCCAAAGCGCTGGCTGCGATCCAGGCAGCCGCCAAGACCGGCCAGATCGGCGACGGCAAGATCTTCGTCTCCTCCATCGAGAACACGATCCGCATTCGCACCGGCGAGTCCGATGACGACGCGCTGTGAGCGTGGCGGCTTCGCAAGCGACGAAAACGAACTGGCGTATCAACTGGGGAACACAAATATGAAGACAACCCAATCATCGCGGTGGCTGATCCCCGCGGTTGGAGCAGCGGCGCTCATCGCGCTCGGCTCCGGCGGAGCATGGGCGCAAGAAGCTGCTGCGGCTGCACCCGCTGCCGTTGCCGAGGCGTCGGAGAGCACCAAGTACATTTTCAACACGCTTTTGTTCTTGATCGGCGGCTTCCTCGTGATGTGGATGGCCGCTGGCTTCGCCATGCTGGAAGCGGGCCTGGTGCGCACCAAGAACGTGTCCATGCAGTGCACCAAGAACATCGCGCTGTTCGCCATTGGCGGCATCATGTTCTGGCTGGTCGGCTACAACCTGATGTACGACGGTGTGAACGGCGGCTTCATCGGCACGCTGACGCCGAAGGTCATACCGCCCACAGATGCTGATCCGGGCAGCTACGCCGCAGCCTCCGACTGGTTCTTCCAGATGGTGTTCTGCGCCACCGCCGCTTCGATCGTGTCGGGCACGCTGGCCGAGCGCATCAAGCTTTGGCCGTTCCTGCTCTTCGTCGTTGTCCTGACCGGCTTCATCTATCCGATCCAGGGCTCGTGGAAGTGGGGTCTGGGCT